>CAMOYN010000044.1 GCA_946630035.1 uncultured Lachnospiraceae bacterium | reverse complement strand
ATTCCTTCCAGACCGCGAAGTCCGCCTCGATCTCCATTTTCTTCACCCGGTCCAGAGTGACCACATCAAACTCCCGGGCGGAGCGGTTGTAGATGGGCTGATTGCCGGCCGTCACGATGATCCAGCCCTCCGGGACCCGGTGTGTGCCGAAGGTCTTGTACTGGAGGAACTGCAGCATGGTGGGAGCCAGGGTCTCCGAGACGCAGTTGATCTCATCCAGGAAGAGGATGCCCTCCCGGATGCCGGTCTTCTCCATCTTCTCGTAGATGGCACCTACGATCTCACTCATGGTATATTCCGTCACCGCATATTCCGTATCATCGAAGACATGATGAGAAATCATAGGCAGGCCGATGGCACTCTGTCTTGTGTGATGGGTGATGGTATAGGAGACCAGACCAATCCCGCACTCCTCTGCGATCTGACTCATGACCGCCGTCTTTCCGATCCCGGGCGGGCCGATCAGGAGGATCGGCCGCTGCTGCTCCACGGGAATCTCGCAGGTGCCGGTCTCATCCTTCCGTCGATAGGCCTGAATCGTACGGACGATCTCCTGTTTTGCTTCCTTAATATTCATTGGCTCCCCTCGTTCCACCGGCTGCCGCCGGTATATAGTTTCATCGCCCAGTCGGGTGTTTTGCTGTCATCATAATCCGCCTCGGTGCAGTATACAAAGGCCGTATCGTAGGGTGTGGCTTCCTCCGGGTAGGTTCCGTAGCCATCGGTGAAGTACAGCAGGCCGCGGAGATTCGACAGTTTCCCATGGCGCTGCTGGTCCTGTACATAGCGGAACGCAGGGCGGAAGTCTGTCCCCATGCCGCCGGAGATTTCCATGTTTCCGGCCTGTCGGGAAAGTTCCTTTACATCCTTCAGTATAATAGTTTTCTGCACCTGATTGTCGCACTCGAGCAGCCAGATCTCCACGTGATGAAGGAATGTCTCCTGGGCGGCCAGGATCGCCGCCGTCTCCCTCAGGAATCTTTCCACCAGATAGGGTTTGGTGGAACCGGAGGTGTCAATGGCGATGACCAGCTGGTCAATCCCCAGGGTCTCCCGGAATTCATTTTCTTCGATCAGCGGCATGTTGCCGTACATCTCCAGCCCGAAATGATAATATCCGTAATCAAATCCGTCGGGATCGATCCGCATCTCCTCCCGGACTATGGCGAAGCGCCGCAAAAACTCCCGGTAATCGGTCCGGGAGTTATTTTCAAAGGCCAGAACCCATGCGAGACTTCCATGGTCATCCGCGGATTCTCTTCCGGTCCCCGCGAGCAGATCCTGGGTCTTTCTGGCGCGTTTCTGCCATTCTTCCTGCTGTGCCTGCCGGTTCGCCTGCGCCTCCTGGGGCGGCCGGGAATTATCTTCCGGGGTCTCCCAGAAACCGTGGTCGTCACGACCGAACTCCGCCGCGATCTTCCTTCTTCGTTCCACATCCTTCGGCTGTCCTGAGAAATAATGATAGAGCTTCTCGGCCGTCAGAACCTGAACCTCTTCTCTCCATTTCCGGTAACAGGACTCCCGAAAATCGGAGGGCACCTGCTTTATGGCCGGATCATCGATGGAATCCACCAGAGATTCCGCTGCTATATCCGCGCAGAGATCAAAAAGCTCTCCGTCAGGATATTGTTCCCTGGCATAAATGTGGCGGAACAACCCGTGCATCAGCATATGCAGATAGGCTCTCGTCAGCGACTGCGGCCATTCCATAAAGGTGCGGATCAGGTACCGGGGATTAAACCGGATCACGGCTCCGTCGGTTCCCACGGTTCGTGTCCGCAGGTCGATCTGATACCCCAGCGCGTCCAGCGCCGGTCCCAGAAACCGCAGGGACAGATAGAGTTCCGTCCGGGTCTCGGAAAGTATTCTTTTTCCTATCTCTTCCAGATCTTTTCGTTGCTGCATACTCTTCTCCAGACTCTGCCTGCACCATTTCCGATCGTTTCACTGCCCATACCATTACTTTTACTTTTCTTAAAAATGAAAGGACTTTCTCCGTTTCTGCCTCGGTGCCGCACTCATCAGAATGGCTGCCATTTCAGCGTTTTCCGTGTCTGCGGCAGCCCTGGCTCCCGTCTTAAGGGCAGCAGGGCTGAGCAGGGAACGATCCGTCAGCATTCTAAGCCACCCGGTATTTCCTGATTTTATAACCTGAATTACCACCTGTTCTCCCTCATCCCGGAGATAATCCGTATATGTCTGCTCTGCGGAAGCCTCCAGCTGATAAGGAAACAGCAGCCGGTCCATGGCGATCTGCGCGGCCAGCATGGAGTTATCCGCCTGAATTCGGTCAAAGGCTTTGTCATAGCCGCGAAAGTCAATGCCGGTTCGCCGGACGCATTCCCGGTAGGAAAAACCGGCGCCTTCAATCCGAGAGTGAATGGCCCTGGCCCAGGTATCCTCCTGATACTGTACCTGATAATCCGGAAATGTCAGGCACGCATCGCCGCCTGGTAAATGCAGGAGAAATCGAAGGGTTCCTTCGTTGTCCGCCAGCAGTTCCTTCAATATACTATAGTGCTCCTGCGGCAGGCTCAATTCCATCTCCCGGAGATTTTCACAGAGCCGGAAGACTCCATCGCCATAATCGGTAATATTGTCGCCCAGGACGACCTGTTTCAGGTTCGGGCAGGAATAGAAGGCAAACCGATCCAGAGAAATCAGAGTCTCCGGCAGTTTTGCATAGACGAGTTCCGGCCGGCGGGCGAAGGCGGACTTCGCAATCCGCCTCACCGGCCGGCCATCTATCACTTCCGGGATCTGAAGATGAGACACCTCACCCTCATAGCCGGTTACCGTCACCTGTTCATTTTCTGCAATGTAAAGGAGAGCCATATTCCACTCCTGTTACCCTGTTTTATTCCGTCAGGAACGCCTCGGTGTTCTTACCTCGCCTGTCGGCTGTCTCTATTCCATCTCCCGGCATTCTTTCAGCAATTCGATGACCGGCAGATGCTGAGGACAGGCGGATTCGCACTGGCCGCATTCCACACATTCGGAGGCTTTTCCTTTTCCTTCCGTTGCTATGGCATAGGCATTCTTGTCTCCGCCATCGTTCTTCACGGCAAAGATCTCCGGGATGGCAATGTCATTGGGACATCCGTCGGTGCAATAATGGCAGGCCGTGCACTTGATGGAATGATCCTTCGCCAGTTCTTCGCAGACTCCCTGAATCGCCTTCTGCTCCTCTTCGGAGAGAGGCTGGAAATTCTTCATGTAGGACAGATTGTCCTCCATCTGCTCCCGGTCGGACATGCCAGAAAGAACGGTAATGATCCCATCCAGAGACGTCACATAACGGATCGCCCAGGAAGCCGCCGAAGCCTCGGGGTTCACCGCCTTCAGAATTTTCTCCGCGTCCGGTTTCAGATTTGCCAGAGCACCACCCTTTACCGGTTCCATGACCGTAACGGGCACTTGATGCTTCCTGGCCACTTCATAGCAGGCCCGGGATGCCACACCGGGATTCTCCCAGTCGGCATAGTTGATCTGCAGCTGGATGAAATCCACCTCCGGATGATCCGTCAGCAGCTCATCCAGAAGCATCGGATCTCCGTGGAAGGAAAATCCACTGTAACGAATCAGGCCCTTTTCTTTCTGCTCTTTCATGAAGTCCCAGAGATGGTACTCATCGTATTTCTTATAATTATTTCTCTGCAGGGCGTGCAGCAGATAATAGTCAAAATAACCCGCCCCGGTACGCTCCAGGCTGGTGAAAAACTGCTGTTTTGCGCTCTCCTCCGTACCGTCCTGCAGCCAGGCACACATTTTGGTCGCCAGCGTATAACTCTCCCGCGGGTGCCTCTCCACCAGCGCCTGCCGGATCGCATTTTCAGAGGCACCATCCCCATATACATAAGCCGTATCGAAATAAGTTCCGCCGGCTGCAAGGAAAGCATCCACCATATCACACACCTGCGGTACATCAATGGTTTTTTCGTCCTCCAGTTTCGGCAGACGCATCAGGCCGAAGCCCAGTTTAAAAGTATCTTTTCCCAGATAGTCAGACATATATTTTCCTCCTCATATAAACTTCCTTCTATACTTATATCAAGATTGATTTTATCATTTATGTCAGGAATTGACAAGTAGGCCGCCGCGGACCTGCACCCGACGGGGAAAAGGAAAGGCAAGGAGAAATGACCTCTCTCCCTGCCATTTCTCCCCGCCTTTGCAACAAAGGACCTTCCCTCCCTAACAGATCAGATCCATTTAAGCGTAATTATTGTCGGACCGTCATCCGGACCGGTGTGTCAGATCCGGAATTTCAGGAATTTAGAATACACAATTTTCTCATAGTATGTGCTTCCGTCTATTGTGTAGGTCATGGTCCTGGTTTTTACGGCTGAATTTTTATAATAGGTGTAGTCAAAGTGATATTTTTGGCTGGAGTCCTTATAGGTAATATCCGTGATCAGTCCCCTGGTGTTGTAGGTCTCTGTCTCGATGGTGGTGCCACTGTCATAATTCAGGACACGCTTTTTGAGCTCACCGTTCTTGTAATAACTGTAAGTGATCGTGATCCGGCTCACACCGTCCCATTCAATTTCACTCACGATGGTTGTTTTTGTCCTTTGCCCTTTTTTCGAATAGGTGTGTTTTATCTCTTCTTTCTCCGAACTGCCGGTAAAGACAACTCTGTTCCGGTTTACCGACGTCAGAAGTCCTTTGCTGTTGTAGGAATAGCTGATGTCTTCTTTATAGTCCCCAACGGGATTGTCTGTGCTTTCTTCCTTAGACGTGGTCAGTCGCCCTTTCGAGTCGTACTTATAAGTAGTTACGGTCTGGGTAACTAACTCCGGATACAACTCGGAGACTTTTCGTGCCGTGCGCTTTGTCAGCTTCTGCTTTTTATCGTATTTATATGTTACATTGGTTTCGGAGCCCTCATTTGTGTCCGGAATGGAAACAACGATCTTTTCCGTCTTTACCAGTGCCTTCTTCCCATAACTTGTTTCTGTGGTGCGCCACGGCGCTCCCATTTTTTTCAGATTACTTGAAGAGTATTCTTTCTTGACAGCCGGTACATATACGGTTTTTGCTGCTCTGCAGGGAACGGCAGAGATCAGCGGAATGAGCAGACAGATGGTGCTAAACAGTATTCTTCGGATTCGATTATTCATGATTCTCTCCTTTCAATTTTTCCACACCATTGGCATTTCACTTACGATTATTTCTTTACCTTCAGGGTGATCTTTCCGAAGGATCCGCTCTGGGCGTAGACGTAAATGGTACAGGTGCCTTTCTTCTTTGCCTTGATCGTTCCCTTGGTGGTGACGGTGGCGATCTTCTGGTTACTGCTCTCATAGCAGAGCTTGCGGTGCTGGTTCACTTTGCGTGTTTTGCTGGCGGGTACGGCCGTTGCCTTGATCTTAAAGGTCTTGCCCTTCTTCAAGGTAAGCTTGCCGCCTGTAATATTATCCAGGGTGACATTCTTGTAGTTACCGACCTTACCACCGGCTGTAGCCACATGAACCGTCTTGGAGGCAGCGATGACAACCACCTGTTTGTTTTTACTGGTCACTGCTGTCACCAGATATTTATAGTATTTTCCTTTCTTCAGGTTCTTATCTATATATTTCAGGGTCTTCCCGGCTTTGATCTTTTTCAGCTTCTTGTAGTCCTGGCCGCAAAGGCTGCCGTAGATATAGTAGGCCTTCGCACCGTCCACTTTGTTCCAGAGCAAAGTGATGGAGTTCTGAGTGACGGTTTTGTAGCGAAGCTGCAGGAGATTGAAGACACTGATATCCAGTTCCTTATCCTTGATGTCTTCCCGGATTATTACGTCTTCTTTCTCTTCGGGCGGTGCTTCGTCCGGAGGGATCGGAGTATCATCCGGTACATCCACCGGGGGTTCTTCTTTCCACTGCAGTTCTTCCGTATATCCACAGACCGTGCAGTTATAGGTGGTTGTCCTGTCGGCAGTATTTGTTATCTTCTTGAATACATGGGACGCCGTCTCATATTCACCGCAGCCCTCATTCTCACATTCTCTCATATGCCGCTCTTCGCCGTCCGGAATCCATTCTCCGAATTTATGGCCGGTGGGTGGTATAGAAAGAGCATCCTTGTCCGTAATTTCCTTAGTGGCGCCTTTGTCGGTATACCAGCGCCCACAGCCGGAACACTCATAATGTCCCTTCACCCCGTAATCTACACAGGTGGGTGCTTTTTCCGTCTTTACCAGTGGCCACGTATGGGCGGTGTAGGGAATCATTACCTTAATCCCCAGTCCGTCGGAATCCACCTTAGAGCAGGAGTCCGGGAGATCCTCGCCATTTATCTTCACCTTTACACCGGCAGGTATCATCTTATCGATGGATGTTACAATGCCCGTCAGATAATATGTCTTCCCGTCTTCGAAGGCTCCGGAGAAGACATTATTGCCTGCCTCATCCCGAGACCATCCCACATATCCCAGTTTCAGCCCGTCCGGCTCCTGCAGTTTCAGGTCTGCCGCATCTCCCGAAGCGCCACCGGCCTGAATCTGTTTCAGATCTGTGGTAAAGGAAATCTGATCAATGATGAGATACCAGAGAGCATAGATTGTCGTATCTTTCAGAATGCTGGAGCTGAAAGCGAATTTATCCATCGTCGATTTGTTCTTCAGCCATCCGCCGAAGAAATAACCATTGGCCGAAGGATCCGCCGGCATTTTCGCCTGGCTTCCGTAGGATACATACTGCGGGGCAATGGAGCTGCCATGCCCCTGAAGGTCAAAGGTCACTTTGCAGTCTGCATAGTAAGATATTTCTATCGAAATCTCACCATTGATATATCCGGTGATTTTGATCGTGGTTTTCTCAGCTCCATCCATATAGACCCGTTTCACAGAATCGCCTTTGTTTCCAAAGGAATATCCCTCTTTCGGTGCCAGTACCACATAGAGCAGATAGCGGTCGCCGCCTACAAAAGGAACGGTGAAAGGATTTCCTGCACTGTTCCGCCAGCTGCAGGATTTCACCGTATAGCTCGACAATTCAGAGGAAAGGGTGACACCGGTGGGGCTGTTTCCTGATACAGGTCTCTTCAGTCCTTTCAGCTTAACCTCAGGAATCGTTTGCTTTTCGGAGGAGACGGAAACCGTGATGTACATGCCGCTGGTATTTCCAAAAGCGTTCGAACTTCCCATGCCAACCGGAGCCGTTACCTTTATCACCGTAAATCCTGCCGGCATCTGTATATCACCGTCGACTATATTCGTATCGAAGCTATATCCCATATTCGCGTGGAGTTCCAGGGTCAGGGTGTAGGCAGAATTGCCCGTCACCTGATTCTCATATACGACTTTACCGCCTCTCTCTTTCGTTGCGATTTTGATAAATTCATAACGTCCGACTCCGCTGCGGCTAAATTTAGGAAACGCCTGACCGGCAATCAGCTTACCGTCCTTCATAGGGGAAGCGGAAAGGGAAATCTTTCGGATCTTAGGGGTCAGTGCCATTTTGGTGGTTTTCCAGCCTCCCACCATATAATAATCATATAGCGAGACGCCGTTGCCCCAGGCAGGGTGGTCTACGCACCCACCGTCGGCTTCGCTGGCCCCCCAGCAGACCAGTCCGCCCCCGGATTCCATGGCAAGTCCTTCGCCCAAAGAGGAGTCCTTATAACGACGTCCCCAGGCCCGCACCGGTTTTTTCGCCTGCACGTTCACCTGCATCCTGTTGATGGTCAGCAGGCTCATGTAATCCGAGCCAATCTGCATGCCCTTTACTTCGAGGCCAGTACCAAAACTCTCCGTTGTAGTAACATTCAGTTTGGCACTTTCATTGGCCCCTATCAGCGCCAAGGTGCATTTGCCGATTTTATTCGCTGCAAAAATACCGGTGGTTTTGCACTTTATTGTCAGCGAAGGATCATTATTTCCTGTATAAGTAGTCACCAGTATGGTCGCAGAAGCGGCATTATGAAAAACAATACCGGTGGAAGTACTCGTAATGGCACAATCGCCATAAAAGCGCAGAACCGGTCTTCCGTTGTCCTTGCACTCCACGGTAATCCGGCCGCCTTTGTAGTTGCTAAAATCAATATAGTTGGTACTGATCTGATAGGTACCCCCGCCGCTGGCAGATCCTTTTAAGCCAAAGGACTGACTCAGATCGATCTCCTTCTCATCGATCACAATCCTGGTATACACGGAACTGAGGGGCACCGCCTGCACCGGCCGGGCCGATCCCAGAACAACCATACTAACCATCCACAGGACCGCCATCAGCCACAATGGATGAAAACTGTACTTCTCCTTTCTCATGATAACCTCCTTTTATGCTCTTTCACGTTAAGATAAATCTTTTTATGGTCATTTGATCCTTCGCGTCGCAAATATTGTATACAATTCATTCGAAAGTTAACGATTTGTATAGTCAAATTGCATAATTTTATTGTTACTGTTACCATTGTTATATCACAGAGAATTTGAGAATGCAACATAGAACAGAGTATATTTTGACGCTTTTTTTGACGTTTTTTGACGCTACTTTTGACGCTTTTTTTGACGTTTTCCCTCTGATTCTCTTGTAGACTGCATTCTAGTTAAATATAATTAATGTAGTTATCAAAACTATATCGGATGGTTTGAGAAAGGAGAAGTATATGAAACAAATCGCACGTTGCTGGAGTATCCTGTTCATGATGCTCCTGGTCGCATCCCTTTTAGGGAAGCCGTCGTCCGCCCAGGCGGCCAATCTGAATAAGGAGTATGATAATTTTACTCCCAGCTACACGAATCTGATCCAGAAGCTGGATTACACTTTAGTCGGAGACAGTATTCAGGTGAAGGTCACCATCAGTACTGCCTATGCCGGAATCGGCCGGTCCCTGTGGACCATCTATGCCCTCTGTGGGGAAGACATAATCAAAGAATCCTTTGAGGATGAAGGTATTTCAACGAGCAGTTTCACCTTAAAGAAGACTTTCAAGCAAGGGGAAGCCGTCCTGTTGGGTGCCTATACGGACATTACCGAAGATACCCGCTGGACCGACACCAGTGATTATGTGGAGCTGATGAATAACGCTCACATAGTGGAGATGCCTACCCTTCCGACGGATCCCAAGGAAAGAGCAGAAACCTGGACTTCCAAGGATAAGGCGGTCACAAAAACCTTCCGTGCCGTAGTAAACAAGAAATTTTATGTGAAACTGAACATCAAAAAAGATGCCTACCTGAAGATTAACAGTTTTACCTCCAGTTCCGAGGTTACAGATCACCTTTACTATGTACCGACGTCTTCTACCAATGAATACAATGACAGCGAAGTTGTCCGCAACGGAGATGATATTTTCCTGAAGAAGGGTACGTACTGGCTCTACAGCAGGACAGATGGTGCCACTATTCAGGTTAAGATGACCTTGCGCCACCATATTTATTCTTCCGGAGTCATCTGGACGACCGACGGCAAGGAAATCACCGGAGCCCTCTCCATCAAAAAGGGGAAAACCGTGGCGATTAAGGCCACCATTTCTCCTTCCAATTCCGATGCACTCCTTCCCACAACGGTTCTTTTAAAAAATAAAAACAGAGGCTATGGGCAGATTTTTGATGAGAAGGTCAGCAGCGATCGGAAGAGCGTAACCTTCAAATATCTCTGTAACGATGACAGCGGAACCGATATTATCGACCTCACTGTATATGACATCGGTTATAAGGAGCGCGACTACAAACACTATGAGCTTGCCGTCGGTGTAACGCCTGACAAACCGGCTTTTTCTTCCAGTACTGTCTTCTCCACTCACAAGAATATCGAACTGAAATGCCACAATATATTTGACAGTAACGTTACTCTCCGGGTGGACATGAAGAAGGGCGGCAAATGGAAGAAAGTCATCGACGAACCGGCCCTTAAGGGCAACAGCCAGCTCCACTACGTAAACGGACTAGAGGCCAATACCACTTATACGCTCCGGACCAAGTATTATATCAAAGTAGGTTCCCAGCAGATTTCCTCCGGCTATCAGACATTGAAAGTCAAGACCGGTGTGAAAACCAAGCCGGTGATCAAGTCCCTCTCCGTCTCCAATGTCAAGAAGCACAAGGAATATTCCAAGGCTTACTGGGACAACAACGGCAAATATCACAAGGGCTTCTACTACTACTGGAAGAGCTACACCGTGAAAGTCACTTTGTCCAAGGCCGTTCCTTCCGGAACTCTCGGTCTGAAGCTTGGCGCCGCCAAAGTCAAAGGAAAGGGCAAGACCTTCTCTTTCAAGTGCACGACGGGCACATCCTCCAGTGGATATGCTGATTCCGCTACTGTCGCGGTAAGCTTCTACAGCGACGCGAAGTACGGCGGTGTGAGCCCCAGCTCCAAGGCCAGGAAGATTTCACTCAAATAAACAAAACCCAAAAAAGAGACAGGGGACCGTCCACGATCGGTATCCTGCTATTTATGGTGCCTATCCTGGTGAATGAGACCTGGACCATCGCGCATCTGATTTTCTGAGCATTATATCCAACGGATACACCTATCCCCGGGCTTTTGGCCACGGGGATATATTTTCGTATTTTAATATGGATTTTCGCTCTTTCGTCTGATATAATAAAAATGATTCGTTAAGTTTCCGTTAATTTTCACATTTTTACAATTTGAGGAGGGTCTTATGGAAAACGTAATCAGCAGTCTGCAGACACTATGTGTCACTGCCGGCAGCAAAATTGTTCTGGCACTCTTAATTTTCATTGTGGGACGCATCGTCATTGACCGGCTCCTGCGCATCATGCAGAATGTCAAAGCCTTCGGGAAGGCGGATCCCACGGTACGCTCCTTCCTGCTGAATTTCTGCAAGGTGGGGCTCTATGTAGTTCTGGTTATCTCCATCATCAATGTCCTGGGTGTTCCCATGGCATCGGTGGTGACGGTTCTGGCCTCCGCCGGCGTCGCTGTCGGTATGGCTCTGCAGGGTTCTCTGAGTAATCTGGCCGGCGGCATCATGCTGCTGATCTTCCGTCCCTTCGGCGTGGGCGACTACATCGCAGCCGCGGGGGAAGAAGGTACGGTAAAGGAAATCACCCTCTTCTACACGGTTCTGATTACCCTGGATAACAAACGCATCACCATCCCCAACGGCGCTCTGATGAATGCCAATGTTACCAATTTCTCCTCCGAACCCACACGGCGGGTCGACCTGGTATTCTCCTGCGGAAAGGGGGAGGACATTCAGAAAATCCGCAGCCTGATGCTGGGTGTGATCGAAAAGAATTCTCAGATTCACAAAGATCCTGCTCCCTTCGTGGAGTTTTCCGGGGGCACCAATGAATCCATGGAATTCACTGTCCGTGCCTGGACCACCAATGCGGAATACTGGGATGTCTACTTTGCTCTGACCCGGGATATCACAGAGGCGATGGGTGCTGCCGGCATTCATGCTCCCGCAGCCCGGGTTATCATGGAAAACCGCTGAAGCATTAGACCTGTGCCACGAAGAACCGATGACGAGAGGAGTTTCCTGGAGCAGTCATTCGGATAAAACAAGAGGCGCCGCACAACCGTGCGGCGCCTCTTGTTTTATCCTTCGTCCGCCTCAAAATCCGGCGGACATCTTCTTATTTATTTGCAGATCTCATGAATCCGGTCATACGCCTCCTGCTGCTCTTCGGGAGTCTTGCAGTAGGTGTTGATGATCAGCTTTAGTCCCGGATGCCAGATCTTCTTGACGGTGTCGACCACGGTCTCCACATTGCCGACGGCTCTGGCGTTCAGGATCTTTCCGGCGGCGGCAAAGGCCTCGCCGAAGGGTTCGGGATTATTCGGTGAAGGGTCCGTCTCACTGGAGAAGGCTCCGTCGGCACCGATCAGTCCCGGTACTTTCAGCACGGAAGGGATCTTTTTCTCCCAGTTGCCGCAGCTGTGATAGAAGGTACCGCCGAAGGGCTGGCACATATCCGCCAGCTGCTCGGCTTCCAGCTCGTCAAACATGTCATTGCTGACCATGATGCTGGTATCGGCGGAGGCGCCCATTCCGGAAATCACCCGGGAAGAGGCAAATCCATGGCCCGGCAGTGCCAGGGCATCTCCGATCATCTCCTTCAGTTTCAGCAGATAATCTTTCATCAGGCCACCGGCCCGGTAGGCCAGTTCGCTGTAACCCTCCGGATCTTCCAGCATGCCGGTGAACAGTTCCGTGGTGGGCATCATCTCACTGATAATATTCAGAGGGGACTGCACATCGCAGAAAGACATCGGCACCTTGCCGCCGGTTTTCTCCAGGAAGTACTCGATGTAAGCCAGCTGATCTTTTCCGATCTGGGTCGTCTCGATCGGCTTCGGATCGCAGGCGATGGCTTCGTCCAGGTCCGCAAACCGGTCAGAAACCGCCGGGGCCTGGCCGTCCAGCCAGATATATTCTGCCCCGAAGGCGGATGCTCCGATCCCGATTCCATACCAGGGTTCCAGATAATTCGCCATATCCGCGGCGTAATTCATGCTCTGAGCCAGAGCACCCAGCTGAAGTCTCAGTGACAGTTCCCGGTCACGGCACTCCCAGCCGTAGACTTCTGCCACACGGAACCGGCGGTACACCAGCACTCCGCTGTCTGCCTCCAGAAATGCTTTCACCTTCTTATCCTGAGCCGCTGCATATTCTGCATATTTTTCAAAATCAAAGGCCGAAGGCTCCAGTTCTCTTACGGCTGTACTCTGAGAATCTCTTAACGTAGTATCAAACATTTACCGTTCCTCATCTATCCTTCATTAATTCTTCTTATCTGATACTTCCTATCTGATACTTCTTATACGATATTTTTATACGATACTTCTTACTGTCGGATGCTTCTCATCAGCCTGCCTTAATCGGCATGATGATGTCCGGAAGTGTCATCGTAAATGCCGGCCAGTAGGTAACGATGGCCAGTACGATCAGCATTACGGCAAAGAAGGGAATCAGGGTCTTGCCCAGCCGCTCGATCGGCACCTTGGAAATAGCGGAACCGATGAAAAGGGTGGAACCTACCGGAGGCGTTACGAGGCCGATACCCAGGTTCAGGATCATGATGCAGCCGAACTGTACCGGATCGACGCCGATCTGCTGTGCGATCGGAAGGAGGATGGGAGTCAGCAGCAGGATGTTGCAGCTCATATCCATCATGGTTCCGAAGATCAGCATGATGACATTCATCAGAAGCAGGATCAGAATCTTATTGGTTGTAACGCTCAGGATCGCATTGGCAATGATCATGGGCACTTTCAGGTACGTAAGGCACCAGGAGAAAGCACTGGAGGTAGCGATCAGGATCAGAACGATGGCCAGTGTGTTCAGAGCACGTTCCAGAACCATCCAGAAGCCTTTCAGAGTCAGTCTGCGGTAGATAAAAGCTCCGCAGATCAGAGCCCAGACAACGGCGATAGCGGCCGATTCGGTTGCAGTGAAAATACCGGCTACTACGCCGACCACAACGATCAGAACGGTCAGCAGGCCCCAGAAGGCATCCACGAAGGTCTTCAGGAAATGCTTCAGATTGAAGCGGTCGCCCTTCGGGTACTGTTTCTTAACCGAAATATAGTAGCTGTAGATCATCAGAGCCACACCCAGAAGGATACCCGGTGCATAGCCTGCGATGAACAGACGGCCGATGGATACACTGCCTG
>CAMOYN010000043.1 GCA_946630035.1 uncultured Lachnospiraceae bacterium | reverse complement strand
CTGAGCTTCCTGGAGTTCAACTACATGATCATGCAGAGCTACGATTTCTATATGCTGTACCAGAAATACGGCTGCAACATGCAGTTCGGCGGCGATGATCAGTGGAGCAATATGCTGGGCGGCACGGAACTGATTCGCCGGAAGCTGGGCAAGGATGCCTATGCCATGACAATCACCCTGCTGCTGAACTCCGAGGGCAAGAAGATGGGCAAGACCCAGTCCGGTGCCGTGTGGCTGGATCCGGAGAAGACCACTCCTTATGAGTTCTATCAGTACTGGAGAAATGTGGACGACGCTGATGTGCTGAAGTGCCTGCGGATGCTGACCTTCCTTCCCCTGGAACAGATCGATGAGATGGACAAATGGGAAGGCAGCCAGCTGAATACCGCCAAGGAGATCCTGGCCTTCGAGCTGACGAAACTGGTGCACGGCGAAGAAGAGGCCACGAAAGCCCAGGCTTCCGCCAAGGCTCTCTTCGGAGGCGGTGGAGATGACGCCAATATGCCTTCCTGTGAACTGACCGCGGAAGACTTCACCGAAGGAAAGATCGATATCCTGGGTGTTCTCGTAAAAGCCGGTCTGGCCCCCACCCGCTCCGAAGCCCGCCGCAACGTGGTACAGGGCGGTGTTACGGTGGATGGTGAGAAGGTGACGGACGTTGCCAAAGCCTATGCTCCGGAAGATTTCGGGGACGGAATCGTCCTGCGCCGCGGCAAGAAGAAATACTGCAAAGTAACTATGGCAAAATAAAGTATCAGGTGATTACTGCCGCAGCCGGCCCTCTGGCCGGCCGCGGGACATACACGGACTGACATGCATAGGGGGGAGCTGTATATGGCAGGCAGAAATAAGATAGACCTGGGAGAGACCATTCAGTCCATCGTAGAAGATGCGGTGAGCTCCCGGGAATTTGAGTCCTTGAACAACAGTATCCGGGATACCATCGACGCCGTATTTGCGGAACTGAATATAGACAGCGGAAAGACCGGCCGCACTTCCTACGGAGCCGGCGACTGGGCGGTGGGAAGAAGAGATTCTGCTTATTCCTATGACAGGAAAGGTTCGGAAAAATGGTCCCAGGGCCGCAGACCCTCCGGCGGATCTTATTCTTCACGGCCATCTTATTCCCAGGGAAAGACGGCGGAACCGGCGGAGAAAAAAGAGGCGGAACCGAAGCTCTATGCCGAGAATCCGCCTGGAAGCATTTCTGGGCCTCTCATGACTGCCATTGGCGGGGGATTAAGCGGCATTTTCGGTTTTTTTACGATTCTTCTGGGGCTGATGACGATCTTCATGGAAGATTTCGCGGCTCCGGGAGCCATCAGTACCTTTGTCATGTTGGCGGGACTGGTTCCTTCGGTTCTTCTTTTCCTGAAAGGGCGCAAAACCAATGGACGTGTCAAACGTTTCCGCAGTTATATAAATACACTGGCCGGGCGCACCTTCTGCCGCATCAAAGAGCTGGCGGCCGCGGTAGGTAAGGACGAAAAGTTTGTGGCAGACGACCTGCGGGAGATGATCGAGAAGAACTTCTTTACCAACGGCCATCTGGACATGCAGGGCACGACACTGATGCTGGATGATGAAAGTTACCGCCAGTATCTGAGTGCCAACGAAGCCTATCTGAAGAGGGAAGAGGAGCAGGCAAAGAATAAGCGCCAGAGCCGGAAGAAGGCAGAAAGTCCGAAGAGCGAGGAGAAGAAGGAGAGTATCTTTGGTACGATTACCAGTGAGGATCCTGCTCTGATTCAGGCGGTAAAGGACGGTGAGCACTACATCCGGAAGATCCGGGAAGCGAATGATGCCATCCCCGGGGAGGAGATCTCCCAGAAACTGGACCGTCTGGAGATGCTGATGCGCAAGATTTTCCTGGTGCTCCAGCAGAAGCCGGATCAGCTGCCGAAACTCCGCAAGTTTATGAATTACTATATGCCTACGACGGATAAACTGGTGCAGACCTACAGGGAACTGGATGCCCAGCCCGTGGAAGGGGAGAATATTACGAAAGCAAAGAAGGACATCGAGGAGACCATCGATACCATCAATGATGCCTACGAGAAACTGCTGGACAATTTCTTTGCCGAAGCCGCCCTGGATGTCAGCACGGATATCACGGTGCTGCAGAATCTGATGGCTCAGGAAGGACTGACCAACACCCCCTTCGAGATGAAGAGCTACTGATGGTCATAAACGCGTAAGTTAAATTTCATCTTTATAGATAACAGGGAGAAAGACAGGAGGTAACCTATGAGTGAAGAAAAGATCACATTGACGTTCGATCCTTTCCCGGCTGCGCCGGCAGCCCCGGATGCTTCCGCGGCCATCGAACCGCAGGACGCAGTGCAGGCCCAGGCTCAGGCGGCCCTGGATCAGGCGGAGGCGGTCATGGGAGAGGCACCCGCAGAAGCAGCGGCAGAACCGGAGAAGAAACAGGAAGAGACACAGCGCCAGATCTATGATGACAGCATGCTGACCGAGGAAGAAAAAGAGATGGTCCGGAATTTTGCGGGACAGATCGATATCACAAACTCGGCCCAGGTGATGCAGTACGGCGCTGGAGCTCAGCAGAAAGTAGCCAGCTTCTCCGAGCAGGCACTGGATAATGTAAAGACCAAGGATCTGGGCGAAGTAGGCGACATGATCAGTGGTGTGATTACGGAGCTGAAGGGATTTGACGCCGAAGAGAGCAAGGGCTTCCTGGGAGTATTCAAGAAGAAAGCCAACGACCTGGCTGGCCTGAAGGCAAAATATGCCAAGGCAGAAAGCAATATCAATACGATCATTGAGACGCTGGAGAAGCATCAAATCACTCTGATGAAGGACAGCGCCACCCTGGATCAGCTCTACAATCTGAACCTGACCTACTACAAAGAGCTGACCATGTATATCCTTGCCGGAAAACAGAAACTGCAGGAGATCCAGGAAACCACCATCCCTCAACTGCGGGCCAGAGCCGCCGAGACCGGCACTCCGGAGGATGCACAGAAAGTCAATGATATGGTGGAGATGGCGAATCGTTTTGACAAGAAGATCCATGATCTGGAACTGACACGGACCGTCTCCCTCCAGATGGCTCCTCAGATCCGCCTGGTACAGAACAACGATGTCATGATGTCCGACAAGATTCAGTCCACGATCGTGAACACCATCCCTCTGTGGAAGAGCCAGATGGTGATCGCCCTAGGTCTGGCCCACTCTGAGGCCGCCGTGAAAGCACAGAGAGAGGTGTCTGAACTGACCAACGATATTCTGAGAAAGAATGCCGAGAAGCTGAAGACCGCGACCATCGAGACTGCGAAAGAATCCGAGCGCGGCGTGGTGGATATGGAAACTCTGAAGTACACCAACGAACAGCTGATCACCACCCTGGAAGAGGTTACCAGAATCCAGGATGAAGGCAGACAGAAACGCCGCGATGCCGAAGCGGAGATTCAGCGGATGGAAGACGAGCTGAAACGGAAACTGCTGAGCATGAAACCCTGAGGCAGAAAAAAGGAATCGGTGATACACTTAAAAGAAGAGGCTGTGAAAAACGTAAAATCGTTTTTTCACAGCCTTTTTGATTTCGAAGAAGATACGGGGGAGAATACGGGAGGAAATTTAAGCGAGTCTTGAAATCCAGAATAATGACATTCACAGAATGTCAACCGGGGCGGAAAAATTCCGGAAAACACGGCATGCAATTAGATGATGAAAATGCAGGACGCGGACAATTAATTAGTGGTTATTATCCGTATCCTTTTCCGGGATTGTACAAATCGAAGGGTTCGAAAACTGCGTGGGCTTGAAGTGAGTCCTTCGCTGAATCACTTCTTCCTTTCTGACGCGATACTTTTCGTCATCTTCGGTGGGCACATAGCGCATCAGATCTCCGGGCTCACATTCCAGGATGCAGCAGAACTGTGCGATGGTACGAATGTTAAAACCGGGATTGGCTTTTCCGAGAAGTTTACTCACAGTACCTCTGTCAAAACCAAAATACGTGTACAGTGAATAGCCGGAAAGACCGGATTTGTTCAGTCTTTCCAGTAGGGGAGAAAAATCGATATAACCCATATTATTACCCTCCTATAGAAAAAAGGTATCATGAGAATGGTATTTCAAACAGGCCTATAAAAATAATACGGATACAAGACAAACGTAATTCCATTCGCTGCTCAGCAATATTCACAAAAAAATCACAGAAAATTCACAGAAAAAGGCCCTTATCTTACAAAATTGTAAGGTTTCGTCACCGAATTGTAAGGTTAAGGTGATATACTTATGTTACAAAAATGCGAAGCACGGAGCAATCCGTGGAAAGTGATACAAAATACAGAGAAAGGAAGGACACAGATATGAGGAATAAAACAACCCTGCTTCTTCTGGCGGCAGCAGCCACAGTTCTTTTCTGCTCTGCGCCGGTTCAGGCAAAGACCACGATGAGAGCTCTGCAACAGGATACTTATTATGCGACGAAGATGGCAGTGAAAAAAACCAAAGCGAAATGGGTCAAGGTGGGGACAACAATGATCTCTCTGGACGGGAAGAACCGCATCAAGATACGGGAAGAAAAGCAGGGAGAGACCGTCGAGACGACCGTCCGGCAGAGATATTACTACAAAAGCGGCCGGCTGATTTCCGTAAAGAACTACCGGAACGGGAAGAAGCTCAGCACCGATCAGTATGAGTATGATCAGGATGGGAAGCTTACGCGCCTCAGCTGTGTAGATAATAAGGGCAAGGAATTTGCCTACATTGTATACCGGTACGATTCGAATGGGCGGCTGGTCAGCGAGAACGGCCGGATGAACTGGATCTGTGACGGTTTTGATTATGACATGACGCGGGATGTGAAAAAACGCAGCCTCATTAAACCTTATCATTGTTACTATAAATACAATACCAAGGGACAGCTGCGAAAGATGATACAGAAATTCTACTATCTGCCGGATGTGGATTCAGACAGGATCTCTCAGGGGCAGTTCATCACCACCTATACCTGGCGTGGGGATGGCACACTGAAAAAAATGCATCAGGAGAACGGCTTTACCAAGAGATGGAAAGAAACCTTCTACGATGCAAAGGAGCGCCCCACAAAATCGGAAAAATACAACCCGGAGGGGGAAGACGGACCGTCCCATACCATGTATAAATATGAGTATGATCTGGATCCGGAGGGAAACGTGAAAACGCAGTATGAACTATTTTATAGTGCTGTTATTTATTATGAGCAGTATGAAAAGCATACATATAAATATAATCAGAAACAGGAGTATTCGGATTATCGCATGGTAACCGATCTTCCGTAGGGACATTTATCTCGGAAGTAGATGAGACTCCCACCTCTTTAGGTGGGAGTAAAAGAACAAACTCTTCTCGGTGGGAGTCCAATCTCC
Organism: uncultured Lachnospiraceae bacterium; assembly: GCA_946630035.1. Lineage (GTDB taxonomy): Bacteria > Bacillota > Clostridia > Lachnospirales > Lachnospiraceae > UBA3305. Next base: position 8,355 of record CAMOYN010000043.1, on the reverse strand, counting down.
TTCCGAGATAAACGCTCCGCGAGGATGCGCACGTGTGCGGTGCGGAAGGTGCCATGCGGCACCCCGCACACGGCGCTCAAGACTCGCAAGCGAGTCTTGAATTCGGAAGTAGATGAGACTCCCACCTCTGCAGGTGGAACATACGTTTAAGAAAAGGGAGGAAGAATCATGATAAATAATAGCCGGAAAAAAACGCAGTACGGATTTGGAATGGCGCTGCTTCTGCTTCTGGGGCTGTGGATGATTCCCCGGACGGTACGGGCGGATACACGCTCCTACATCGATTATCACGCGGAACCGGGATTCTTTTATTATCCCAAAATGTCCAGCTGGAATACGAAGTCCCTGGACCTGAGAGTCCTGGAGACGGACCGGAAGATTCAGAAACTGCGTTCGGATCATCCCGAGACCGCGATCTTAAAGAAGAAAACCGACAAAAGCAATAAAGAGCGTCCCAATATGCTCTGGATTCAGCTGAAAGGACCGGGAACGGCCCGGCTGTCCTTTCAGCTGGTAAAGGAAAAGACCGTAAAAACCCGGCCGTTCTATGTGGAAGTAGTGAAATATACGAATCCCTTTCAGTGCTTTAAGATCGGAAAGAAAGACCTGGCCGGAAAGTTTAAAAAGTGCAATGAAGCCGGTTTTGGCTACGGAAAAATCGAAGGGAAACTGGATATCCGGTGTAATAAAGGGTGGAAGCTGGTTCGGATCATGCAGGAGGAGTATTTTGAGGACATGCACCGGGGTTTTGTAAAAAACGGATCCGACTTTTCCTATGAGACGGGAGTGAATCCGGAAATGGTTCTGTCGGCCTATGTGCTGCATGAAAAATCCCATCGACTGCTGATCGCCAATATGCATTTCGGAAGTTTCGTGGATGTAATAGAGTAGCCGGATCCGGCAGGGAAGGATATTAAGAACGCCGAGACGTTCTGGATCGAGGAAAACAGGACAGGGGGGTGACAGGATGATTCGGAAAAGAAATAGGGAAGGCGCCGGAAGAGAAATTCATAGATTTTTGCTGCGGTATGTGGCAGCGGTGCTTGTGATGTTCGCAGGCCTTTGGATGACGGACCGGGCGCTCGCCGCAGGAAACTTTCACGGAAAACAGCTGTATTTCGGTATGGGCGGAGATCTCTGCGCACTGAACACACAGAACGGAAAGGTGAGCACCCTGTGTGAGATCCTGAAAACAAAATACAATCCCATCGGAGACGTCTGTTATGCCAAAGGAAAACTGTATTTTACCGTGGATCTGGCGGCGGCAGCGGGAGATGAGGCCCGCCATCAGAGGGTGATCTACTGTGTGGGAGCCGGAGGAAAAGGAAAGAAACGTCTGGCCGCCGGCTATGCACCTCAGGTGGTAAAGAATAAAGTATATTACATAGCGGAAAGGTATAATAAAAAGACCGGGGTCGGGAAGAGCACCGGTCTGTACCGGATGAACCTGGATGGCTCGGGAAAGGAAGCCGTGACCATCGATGATGTGCGGGACTTTGCGATCGTCGGAAATACGCTGTACTGGCTGTCTTCCGAGGGAAAAAATCCCAGTCCCCGCGAGACCAATTATAACCGGCTTTACGTTCAGGAATTAACGGACAAGAATCAAACGGAATTTATGTCCTATCCTGCGTGTGAGATCTGTGATTACGACGAGAACAATATTCACTTTGTAGATTTTTTGCCTTCCCCTTATCTCTATTCTCTGGGAAAAAAGGGCGCCTACGGAAGAAAATGGGGGATCTACAACCACTGCATTCCGGATGAAATCGATATGTTTTCGGACAATTACAAGAAGGACGGAGACGGCCATTTCATCGGCTATCAGAACGACTGCTATGTCTACCGCATGGGGAAGCAGTGGAAGCTGTTCCTGCCGGAGACGCAGAAAATAACGTTGCTGAAGGGTGTTACCGGGCACGGGGAGCAGGACCGGCTGGTGGCCGCCGGCGGCGGATGGATGGTGCTGACACATCCGGCGAAATCCGGAACGAAAACAGCGATGTCCGTCATCCGGACGAATGGAAAAAAATGCCGCACCATCTATACATGGAAATAAGAGATATCCGAATGTAAGAGATAAACAAAAAAATGAGATAAAAGAAAATACAAGACAACCGGAAATACAAGATAGACAGAAAAGGAATCTCAAGAGAAAAGGAAAAGAGAAAGGTTCTCTGCCGGGGCAGCGGCAAAGAACCTTTCTCTTTCAAAGGAAATTCTTTCACAGAAAATTTCTGCAAAATTTTCCTGGGGTCAGATCATCATTTCCCGGCTTTCTGGTCGCAGTAGATGCAGCGGTAGATCCGGCGCTCTTTATCCGCCAGCTTGAAGATGTGATCGATCTCCTGCTCCACCGAAGTGATACAGCGGGGATTCTTGCAGCGCTCCACATTGACGATCTTTTCGGGAAGCTCCAACTTTTTCTTCTCCACGGTTTTTCCGTCTTCGATGATGCTTACGGTGATATTGGGATCCAGATAGCCGAGGACATCCAGATCGACATCGATCTTGTCACTGATCTTGATGATGTCCTTGGTGCCGTACTTGCTGCTTTTTACCTTCCGCATGATGGCTACCGGGCAGTCCAGCTCATCCAGATGAAGATACTTATATACCTGCATGGAGCGTCCGGCTTTGATGTGATCCAGCACGATTCCTTTTTCAATGGCGTCAACTTTTAACATAGATCAGAGGCTCCTTTCTCAGATTCCTGCCTTGGCACTGTCTTTTTCGTCGACAGAAAGACCTAACAACTTCATCATAAGTGCCATACGGACAAATTTCCCGTATTCTGCCTGGGCGAAATACAGCGCCCGGGGATCTTTGTCCACCTCCACGGAAATCTCGTTCACACGGGGGAGGGGATGCAGGATCTTGAGATCCTCTTTTGCCAGTTTCAGTTTCTCCAGATCCAGGATATAGCTGTCTTTCAGACGGATATAATCCGCTTCGTTGAAGAAACGCTCTCTCTGAACCCGGGTCATATACAGGATGTCCAGTTCACCGATCACATCCTCCATACGCTCCACTTCCTGGTAGGGGGCATCGTTTTTATCCAGAACCTCTTCCTTGATATAATCCGGAACCTTCAGTTCCTGAGGAGAAATCAGGATGAAACGCATATTCTGGTAGCGGGAGAGCTGTTTGATCAGGGAATGAACGGTACGGCCGAACTTTAAATCACCGCAGAAACCGATGGTGAGATCCGAAAGACGTCCGGTGGTCTCCTTGATAGTGAGAAGATCCGTCAGGGTCTGGGTGGGATGCAGATGGCCACCGTCACCCGCATTGATTACAGGAATATTTACATTCATGGAAGCAACCAGGGGGGCTCCTTCCTTGGGATGCCGCATGGCTATGATGTCGGCATACTTCTCGATGGTGCGGGCTGTGTCAGCCACACTCTCGCCTTTGGCGGCAGAACTGCTGTTAGCAGAAGAAAAGCCGATTACACTGCCTCCCAGTTCCAGCATGGCGGCTTCAAAGCTCAGCCTGGTGCGGGTACTGGGTTCAAAAAACAGCGTAGCCAGCTTTTTTCCTTTGGCGGCCTCAGCATAGGCCGGCCGGTTTGCCATGATTTTTTCCGCCAGACATAAGATGTCGTCAATCTCCTGCAGTGTGAGATCGGTAGGATCGATTAAATGCTTCATGAAAATCCTCCGTAGGATGCAAAACAACATAAGATCTTAAATAGTATACTGATTTTGGGCAGATGTGTCAAGATACGCCAAAACGATTAAAAATATTTTATCGAAAGGGAAAAATATGAGTATTTTGTCTTCTGAAACCGCAATAAAGAAAGTCTGGATGCTCTCCATAGTAATCTTATCCATTTTTATAATTTGGACAGACGAGAGTATTATTGCAAAATCTAATAAATACATCGGCATTACTGGAATAGAGATTAATGCTTCCAGTGTTCCGGATAAGAATCTTCGAAAATATATGCTTTCGCAGGATATCAATCGTGACGGCGCATTATCCGATTCAGAACTCCGAAATGTAAAAAAAGTATTACTTTCAAAACCAGTACGTGACTTTACCGGTATTTCTATTTTGAAATATATGGAATATTTATGTTACCCATATCACGATCTGTTGTTAGACTACCCATATTATTCAGATCACCTTGACTTATCAGAAATGAAATATCTGGAAGCAGTCAGTGTTCGTTTTGCGAATGAAGTGATCTGCAGAAGCTGCCCAAAACTAGGACGTATTAGTATGACAAACTGCCCTCTTAAAAGGGTTGACTTGTCGGGATGCGTTTCATTGTCTGATCTGGAAATAGTCAATGGAGAGGCGGGCTGTGATTATGCTGCCTCGTGTAATTCGATCTATCTTTCCGATTGCCGGAATTTAAAAAGATTATCTATATCAGGTACGAATATAGACAACCTTGATCTTTCCGGCTGCCAGAAGATAGAATACCTTACGTTGGAAAATAATAATATTAAAAAATTAGAAATGGGAAGAAATTTCAGACTTAGAGAAGTCCTTATCAGCGGAAGTCCGAAATTGTCGTTTGTCGATTTCGTAAATTGTAAAAAGCTAAAAAGTCTGGCAATTAATGGTACGGGAATTTCACATCTAGATATATCTGACTGTACAAATCTCAGAAAACTGAAGCTGGATCATAATAAACTTCGATTTTTGGAAATGGGTGTTCATCCTCTATTAAAAGAGGTTTATATTACCAGAAATCGTCAATTGGAGGATATTCATTTAGAAAAATGTTATGATTTACAACGGTTGGATTTACGAAAATCAGGTGTTAAAAAACTATATCTGTCAGAGAAAATAATGAGAAACATGCGATCGCTGCATATTGCTTATACCAGAATAAAAAAATTGCGTTGGAAATCATTTCGAAAATTGAGATCCTTTGATTGTGAAGGATCCAGAATACAGCAGATCGATACCTCTTCCATGAAGGAGTTGCGTACGCTCTCCTGTGGTAATCTGAATTTGGACCGTCTGGATGTTTCCGCAAATCGGCATTTAAAACGTCTGATGTGTGAACATACAAATATTTCGTCTTTAGATCTTAGTAATAACCCAAAATTATTTAAACTGTATTTTCGATCGACAAAAATTCATTTTCTTGATTTGCGGGGATGCCCTTTGATATCCTGGGATTCCCCGGATATACGTATTAATGAGTTTTGTAAAATACGGTATGCCGAGTAAGTGCGAGTCTTGAAAGTCGGAGCTCCCATGTTAATCATGGGAGCTCCGACTTTTATATACAATTACACTGTATAAATATGTGTTTTCGGCTGGTTTAAGGTTGAAAAATGTGGGGGAAAATGGTAGAATGATAGAACCATTTTACAAAACAGTGTGTATATTTATGAAGTGTTTGTGTGCATGACTATATGGATGGACAGGAGAAAAGATCATGGGTGTGAATTTAAGAGGAAGAAGCTTTTTGAAAATACTGGATTTCTCCCCGGCGGAGATCCGGTACCTGCTGGAGCTTGCGAAGGATTTTAAATCCATGAAGCGGGCGGGGACACCGCATCGTTATCTGGAAGGGAAGAATATAGTGCTGCTGTTTGAGAAGACATCTACCCGGACCCGTTGCTCTTTTGAGGTGGCGGGGATGGATCTTGGTATGGGAGTGACCTATCTGGATCCGGGAAGTTCTCAGATGGGTAAGAAGGAGAGCATCGCGGATACAGCCCGGGTGCTGGGAAGACTCTATGACGGTATCGAGTACCGTGGTTTCCGGCAGGATCTGGTGGAGGAACTGGCGGAGAAGTCGGGGGTACCGGTCTGGAACGGACTTACGGATCAGTTTCATCCCACGCAGATGCTGGCAGATCTGTTAACCATCGAAGAAAAACTGGGACGGCTCGCCGGTGTGAAATTCACTTATATGGGAGATGCCCGGAATAATATGGGGAATTCTCTGATGGTGGCCTGCGCCAAGATGGGGCTTCATTTTACGGCCTGTGCTCCGAAGGAACAGTGGCCGGAGCAGTGGCTGATCGATACCGCCTGTGAAATTGCGGCTAAGAGCGGCGGAAGTGTTACCCTGACGGAAGATGTGGATATAGGGACCAGGGATGCGGACGTGATCTATACGGATATCTGGGTTTCCATGGGTGAGCCCGATGAAGTGTGGGAGACCCGGATCCGTCTGCTGAAACCCTATCAGGTGAACCGTGCCGTCATGGCCAACGCTGCCCCGGGGGCGATCTTCATGCACTGTCTGCCTTCCTTCCATGACACGAAAACCACCATCGGCGCCGAGATCGCCGAGAAATTTGGCCTTCCGGAGATGGAAGTGACCGATGAAGTATTTGAATCGGATCAGTCCGTTGTATTCGATGAGGCAGAAAACCGGATGCACACGATTAAAGCAGTGATCTATGCGACTTTGAAATAGGGAATCCTTGCGGAGTATTCGCAGATGAATCCGGACTTTACAGAGTTGTTTTGGGGAGGAGAGAAGTGAAAGATATTGATAACCGCAAACTGAAGGATAAACGCAGGGAGCGGATCCGGGAACTGATTTCAAAGGAACATATTGCTACACAGATGGAATTATCACAGCGACTGATGGAGTCCGGCTTTCAGGTGACCCAGGCTACGGTATCCCGGGACATCCGGGAGCTGCGTCTGGTAAAGATTTCCGACGGCGACGGGACCTACCACTATGCCCTGGGGAAGGCATCCGAGACGGTCTCTTCGCATGAGAAATTTTATCCGATCTTTCAGTCCTCGATTCTTCGTGTGGACCGGGCCCAGAATATTGTGGTGATTCACACGGAGACCGGGATGGCCCAGGCGGTATGTGCCACGATGGACAACATGAAGTATCCCGGAGTGCTGGGAACCGTAGCCGGTGACGATACGATATTTGCAGTGGTGCAGTCCGAAGAGCAGGCGGAAGAGCTTGCGGATATGCTGCAGAGATTATGATCACATAGCAAATCCATCCAGTGGAGGTCTTACATGAAATTGGAAGATTATTCAAAAGAACAGCTTCTGGAAAGAAAGGCAGTACTGGAAGAGGAAATAGCAGAGTTTGCATCCCGGGGGCTCTCGCTGGATCTGTCCCGGGGCAAACCGGAGGCTGGACAGCTGGATCTGTCGACCCCGATGCTGTCCATCCTCAAAGAGGGGGATTACTACGATGAGGAAGGCACGGACTGCCGCAATTATATCGGTGGTCTGGAGGGCCTGCCGGAGGTGCGGCGCCTCTTCGGAGAGATGCTGGGAGTGCCGCCGGAGCTTGTGATTCCGGGAGGAAACTCCAGCCTGAATATGATTCATGATGCTCTCTGCCGGGCGTTTCTGTTCGGACCACTGCCGGGCTTTACGCCCTGGTGCAAGCTGCCGGAAGTGAAATTTATCTGCCCGGTGCCGGGCTATGACTGGCATTTTCATACCTGTGAGGATTTCGGCATCCGGATGCTGTCTGTTCCGATCGGTGAGGATGGACCGGATATGGACCGGATCGAGGAACTGGTGAAGGATCCTGCGGTGAAGGGGATGATCTGTGTTCCCATGTACGGCAATCCCTCCGGCGTGACGTTCAGCGACGAAGTGGTGCGGCGGCTGGCGCAGATGGAGACAGCGGCGCCGGATTTCCGTCTCTTCTGGGATAATGCCTACTGCGTACATCATCTCTATGATGAGGAAGAGAACCGGGATCATCTGGCCAATATCTATGAGGCCTGTCAGGCCTGTGGGCACGAGGACCGGGTCCTGATGTTCACATCCACCTCCAAGATCACCTTTGCCGGTTCAGGAATCTGTGCGGCGGCCATGAGTCCGGCCAACCGGGCGGAGGCGCTGCGGACCATGACCTATCAGCTGGTGAATTATGACAAATTGAATCAGCTGCGCCACATCCGTTTCCTGCCGGATATGGCGGCGGTGGATGCCCTGATGAAAAAACATGCCGCCATCCTGCGGCCGAAGTTTGAGCGGGTGACGCAGATCCTCGAGGAGACGATCGCACCCCTGGGCATCGGACACTGGCATAAGCCGAGGGGCGGATATTTCATCTGCTTCTATGCCATGCCGGGCTGCGCGAAGAGGATCGTAAGCATCTGCCGGGAAGCCGGCGTGACCCTGACACCGGCGGGAGCCGCCTATCCCTACGATACGGATCCGGAGGACTCTGCCATCCGGATCGCTCCTTCCTATGCGGCGATGGGAGATCTGGAGAAGGTAATGGAGCTCTTCCCGAAAGCCGTGGAACTGGCGTCGGTGGAAAAGCTTTTAGGTTGAATGAAAAGCCCGCCATGGGCCGTGGATTATCCGCGGTGCCTGGCGGGCTGTTTATCTCGGAAGCAGATAAGACTCCCACCTCTTTAGGTGGGAGTCTTATCTGCT
>CAMOYN010000042.1 GCA_946630035.1 uncultured Lachnospiraceae bacterium | reverse complement strand
GTATGCATCATCTGAGAAAAAGAATTCGTCAGCTGCTGGCAGAGAGAGATTACATCGTGGCTCCGGGCGCCTACGACGCCCTTTCCGCCAAGGCCATCGAGATGGCCGGTTTTGAAGCCGCCGGAACTACCGGTTACGGCATGCACGGAGTTATGCTGGGCGAGCCGGACACCGGACTGCTTACTCTGAGTGAGGAAGTGTCCATGATCAAGCACATCTGCGACTCTGTGGACATTCCGATCCTGGCTGACGCAGAAGGCGGATTCGGCAATGCGTTAAATGTCTACCGCACAGTTCAGGAATATGAGCGGACCGGTATTGCCGGCCTGTTCCTGGAGGATCAGCAGCAGCCCCCGAACTGTCCCTTCATCAAGAAGCCGGAAGTCATCTCCAAAAAGGAGATGCTGGGAAAGATCCAGGCGGCTCTCGATGCACGGATCGATCAGGATATGATCATCGTAGCCCGCACGGATGCCACCGATTTTGAAGATGCCGTGGACCGGGCGAATGCCTACTTTGAGGCGGGTGCCGACATGGTAAAAGTTCTGCCGAAAAACCGGGATCAGCTGGAGCGTCTGCCGAAGCTGGTAAATGGCCCTCTGCATCTGGGCATGTTCCCGGATCAGGGAATCAATGACGGCCTGACCGCCGATGACTGCGGCCGGATGGGCTACAAGGTCATCACCTTCCCTCTGAGCGCCCTGTTCGCCCAGACCTACGCACTGCAGCATTTCTTCCGCTACCTGAAAGAACACGGAACCGACGAAGGATACTGCGGAAACAAGGTGTCCTTCGCTGAGTATCTGGATTTTGTCGGCGTAGACCGCATCCGCGAACTGGGAAATAAATACGGACTGAATGAATAAAGAAAAGGAAATTTCAGGAGATAGAGAATGTCAGAGCAAACCATTGACAACAATGAAATAAAACGTCTGAAAGGGGAGGGCTTTCTGGTCAACAAGGGAACCGATCAGTTTTCCGCCCGTGTGATCACCGGCAACGGGAAACTCACGGCGGACCAGCTGGAGAAACTGGCCGCTGCCACCCGCGAATTCGGCAGTGGCGAGGTGGTCTTCACCACCCGTCTCACTATGGAAATTCCGGGCATCCCCTATGAAAAAATCGACGCATTTAAGAACTATCTGGAAAGCATTGATATGGAAACCGGCGGCACCGGCCCCCGGGTTCGTCCCATCGTAGCCTGCAAAGGAACCACCTGCCAGCACGGTCTGCTGGATTCCTACGCCATCTCCGAAGAGCTCCATCAGCGCTTTTACAAAGGATATCATTCCGTCACCCTTCCCCACAAATTCAAAATCGCCGTGGGAGGATGTCCCAATAACTGCGTCAAACCCAATCTGAACGATGTCGGCATCATGGGATGGCGCGGAGGCTACAAAATCTTCATCGGCGGCCGCTGGGGCAAAAGCCACGCCATCGGCCAGCCCCTGAGCCAGATCATCACCGACAAAGAAGAAATGTTCCGGATCGTGGAGAAAGCCATCCTGCTCTTTAAAGAACAGGGAAAAACCGGCGAACGCTTTTCCGACACCATCCAGCGCCTGGGATTCGAAAACGTCGAAGCCCAGCTCCTCAAAGACGACCTCCTCCAGAGAAAAGAAGAAATACTCCGCCAGTAACCCCCAAGCCCGCCACCGCGCCGCCACCGGGACCTGTCCCCGGTGGCGGCTCTGTCCGTTTTCTACAAATTCAGGAATTTCGGCAGGAAATCTCTCCTCCCGGAGAATATATTCACGTGAGCTAGGTCGGCGCTCCGGTCAGTGAAGACCGGGTAGAGGAGTCCACAATCCGGCAGCCCCGCCCGGGACTCCCCGATCTGGGGGCAGATCGCCACGATCAGGTAAGAATATACTTCCTCGGAATCTCCTACCTGCTGATGATCCGCCGCCTTCACAGGCACATCATAGACACCATGGTAAACATAGATGGCGTAGGGTTTTCCCTTCGGATATTTCTCACCGATCATCTCATAAAAATCCAGCAGCAGAGCATCATTTTTCAGGTCGCACTGGCACAACGCATAAAAGAGCTGCCAGAAACTGCCGGGCTTCATCCCCGGGATCCGGTACTGGGAGAGTGCCACATTTGTCTCCGAAAATACCACCTCTTTGGCAATCGCCAGCGTATAATTTTTCTCAGCCGCTGACAACTTCCGGAAATTCGTATTAAACGTCCCGTCCACATAACCTTCTTCATCCATATAGGCACCCGCGATGCGGGTAAAATGTGAACGCGCCGGTGTCATCCGGCGTGTCAGTTCCAGCATATCTTCCCGATTGATTTTTCCCATTTTATAATCTCCGATGCAGAATTCTCGTTACGCGAACCCGCCAGCGGGACCTGTCCCCAATGGTGGGGTGGAGCCGCCGGCGGGACCTGTCCCCGGTGGCGCCCGGTGGTGGGTCAGTACAGTAGTTTTAGTATGTTGCAGAAATACTCGCAGGCGGTGCCGTAGGTATGCTCTTTTCCTTCCACGGTGTAATAGTGGACGTTGCCTTCCTCGAGAGTGTCCCCGAAAGTGAATACTTCCTCCTGCTCCCGCATGGCGTTCATCTGGTTTTCCAGCATTTCGTAAGCGATGTCTTTGGTTCCTGTCACGGATACTATGCAGAAATCGGAGCTTTCGTAGCCGGATTTCCGGAATGACTCTGCCAGGTGTTCGGCGGTTGCCTCCGGTTCGCTGCTGCCGCCCAGTTCCGTGATGGCCCAGCTGTCTCCGCTGACCGGTACAAAAGTGGCGAAGGTGTCCATGCATTTTTCGAAGACGTACCAGGTCGTGACAGCTCCCATGGAAAAGCCGCCGAATGCGCGGTGTTCCCGGCTCTCCGTCAAACCGGCCATGTCGGTTGTCTCTGCATAGGTATGATACCGGTTTTCCACCGCAGGGATCAGGGCTTCCTGCAGCTCTTCCGGGAACTGCTCCACCAGCAGGCCGGCATTTTCCGCGCTTTTGTCCGCTTCTTCGGACGGATAGAAGGACGGAGCCACCACCAGCACCGGCTCCATCGCCCCGTCCTCGATCAGATGATCGATCGCCATCGACAACCCGGAAGGGTTCTCCTCTGTGCCGAGATAGGCCGCCGCGTTCCCGCCGCCTCCGTGCATCAGATAGAATACATCATATGGTGTTTCCGGGTCATATCCGCAGGGCACATAAACGTATGCACTCTTATTTTCATTCTGATAAGTATAATCCACACGCTGGATTTGCCCGGGGTTCTCAGCCGGCGTCCGGTACTCTTCCGGAATGGGCTCATATTGAAAACTCATTTCATTTTCCGTTGCAACGGCAGAGGTTTCTCCCGCCCCGTATACCTGCATCGCAGGGAAGCATTCGCATACTGCTCCACCTGCCAGCATCAGGACGGATAATCCGCATACCGCCCGGAAATTCCATTTGAAACGCATTAAGGATCGAATCCTTTCTCTTACTAATCTTTTTTCCATCCGTTATCCCAGTCATCCGATATCTCAGTCATCCATTATCCTTTTACCATCGTTATCTCTGCCATCCAATATATCAGTTATCTGTCATCCCGGTTCCCGGGCCTTCTCCTGCAGCAGCAGTCCGAATACCAATATCCTGGGGGCATGCGGATCAGAGACGGTGTCAGATTCCAGACTCGCTTGCGAGTCTGGCGGGCCGCCGTCCTGAAAAAATGGGCCATGAGGAGAACTTTCCTCATGGCCCACGGTATAATCAACCCATCGTTTGTTTCATTTAGCCCAATGTGATTTCATTCTACGGGTCAAATAGCATCCCTGCGGAGCGTCTTTGTATACAATGAGTCAAAAAGAACCGTCCCTTCTGACTCATTATTTGGATTCTCTGTCGACGCGGGCGAAGAGGGGATTGGCCTGGTTGCCGCTGTGGGCTTCGGTGCCGAAGACTTCCTTGGACATCTCGTCGATGCACTCGGAGACTGCCTCGTATACGCCGGGGTAGGTGCTCTCGGGGCCGCCCATGGTGGTGCCGGGGATGTAGTACTTCGTTCCGCAGGCTTCAATCATCTCGCGAACATGCTTCATGCAGTTTTCCTTCGTCCAGTCTACCCGATCTACCAGTCCGTTGTCAATACCGCCGTGGAAGGTGATCTTGCCGCCGTACTCTTTTACCAGAGCGGGGACATCGTTGGTGGACATGACGCCCTGCCAGATGTCGATGCCGCACTCGATCATGGAAGGTACCAGGTTGGCAGCATAGGAATCGCTGTGGTGAATGATGATCTCTACGCCGTTGGCTTTCCAGAAACCATAGATTTTCTTGTAAGCCGGGGTGATAAACTCATCGAACATCTCCGGAGACAGGAAGGAAGATCTCTGGCTGCCCCAGTCATCGTGATGGAACAGTGCATCGGGATGGAAATGAGCGATGATTTCCTTGGCGCCTTCGATTTCCCAGTCGGTCAGGAAGTCGATCAGCTCATGCATCTCATCGGGATACTCATAGAAGTTGATCATGCATTCTTCCATGCCCATCAGATAGTGCAGCTTCTCGAAGATGCCGGGAGCTACGAAAGGTGCTACGAAATACTCATTGCGGTCGATGGCCTCGGCCTGTGCCACGAAGGGTGCCCAGGCTTCTTCCGGGAATTTCGTTGCCGGAGCATGTACATACTCACGCCAGTTTTCGATGTCCTTGATAACAACCTTTTCCGGGCTGGTGTTCGGGAACGGACCCGGCACATACTCCGGGAACTCGATGGTTACACCCCATCCGTTCACGGCTGTGCCGCCACGGGGGCAATTGCCCAGGGCGTTCAGCAGGATCGGATCAAATACCTGCTGTACGTATTCATACTGATTTACAAAGCGGTCCGGATGTCCACCGCGGATCGTCTCCAGGACATTCTGTCTTCTTGTCAACATTTGGGATTCCTCCTTATCTCTTTATCTTCTATCTCTTCTTAATTCTCCCCAGTGCCTGCATTCTCATGCAAGCATGGACTGCATGACTTTGGGATTCTTTCGATACTTAGGTCTACATACCTTGGAGTCCCTGGTATTATTTTTTATCCAAACGATATCCAAACTGAAGAAGCAGTGCTCCGACGATAACCACGACGGCCGGGATGATCATGAAGCCGATGCAGATACCGCGCTGTACGGAAGCGCTGGCGGTAGCCGGATCGATGTCAGCGGAGAATCCGCCGATACCAAGAGCTACGCTGATCAGAATGCCACGCATTACGATACCGAACTTGATCGGTACGGTCAGCAGACCCATAACGGTTCCTGTGGTATCAAATCCGGTTTTCTGAGAACTGAAGATCGCGCAGGTAGCGAACAGCTCCGGATCACAGGCACAGGTCAGATTCAGCAGCAGGAACATCACCGCCATCAGGGCAATAACTACCCACGTATTCTGGAAAAGGACGAAAGCAACCAGCATCAGGACGCCCATGGCGATATAGCTGACGAATACGGTTTTCTTTGCACCCATCTGTGCCACAACCTTCGGTGCCACGTAGGAAGCCAGTACACCCAGCAGGTTTGCAATCAGAATGAAAGTTGCAAACAGACCATCATTGTGAGAAATATACTGGAAATAGTAAATGGCAATACCATTGACCAGGAACAGTACCATGTACTTTGTAGTAGATGCAAGCATCAGGGAAATCAGATGAGGATTGCAGCGAATGGCAGCAATCGCGCTGACCTTCGGTGCTTCCGCCGCATTTCCGGATTTCTTCTCGGCTGCCAGACGGGCCATCTCCTCGGCACCGGTCTCTTCATAGCCATCCAGCATCTTGAAGTGAGCGAAGAAGGCAGCTGCCATCAGCACACCAAATGCGAAAGCGGTTGCAGCGTAGGAGTTCTTCTCACCGATCATTCCGGCAAAGAATGCTACCACCATCGGGCCAAGGTAGGAATATATCACGCTGGCCAGAGCGGTCCATACGGCACGGACAGAGGACAGAGCCATACGGTCTTCTGTGGTCTTACCGGCGATATTGATCATGGAAATGTTGGCGATGTAAGGGATATTCCAGGCGATACGGCTGGTGATCATAGCCGCTGTCATGATAACCATGGCTACCATGCCGTCCCCGATCTTCAGGAACTGCAGAGCATACAGGATCGGTACGATCCAGGGAGTCAGGATCAGCCAGGAACGATAACGGCCCCATTTATGAGGTTTGATCTTATTCATCCAGGCGCCGTACAGGCAGGACAGAATCAGGTCAACCACGGCCGAGATCGTCGTCATCACCGACACCTGGGCCAGTGAGAACATTGCGATGTTAATGAAGAAATACGACGCATAGAAGGTGTCGATATTCGACATCAGGGTAAATGCGAAGTCGCCTACGCCAAAGAATTTCTTCAGCGCCGGGCTCAGGCTTTTGGGTTGCGAGTTGTTAGCCATACAAATTCTCCTTCCTTTGTTTTACAGGCTGCCAATGTGCCATACGCATTGCATAATTCACCGCACATTGTAACCTTATTCTACCATAGTCCACGCTCACATCTATGTACTTATTGCACAAACAATTCAACGAAATGTCATCCTTGTTTGTGCAGTTGTTCATTTCCTTATTGATATTTTCCAGAGTATCGATTATCATTACAGACATAAGCGCTAAGTGATGCTATAGAGAAAAAAGGTCCGAAGAGGAAGTATCCGAAAAGGATGATCAGGAGAAGAATGTATGAAACTGAGCATGTGGATGATAATGAACCGGCTGGCTCCGCTGATGGAGATCCGTTCCGATATCCGTTGGGACGCGCCGCCGGTTCTGAACAGCACCCGGCAGGTCTATGCCACCAACTGTGTTCATATATATAAGGAAGGAAATACCATCGTCTGCGATGGCGAAGGAGATAAAATATTCCTGTCCGATATGACGGAGCAGGAAGCGTTTGAGATTATTCAGGGGGTTTTTGATTACTATCAGGACTGGGAGGAGATCGTAATGAACGCCGTGGCGGACCGGAATTATCAGGTTCTGCTGAATGAATCCTGGCGTCTGTTTCAGAATCCTCTGCTGATCCAGGATGCCAACTACCGGGTTCTGGCCATGAGCCGGGAAGTGGATCCCCTGGAAATGGATCCGGAGTGGCAGTATCTGCGGCAGCATGGTTATGCCTCTCTGGAAAGTCTGATGATCCTCAGGAATCAGATCGCCCCACCGCCATCCGATTCGGATTTTTACCGTTTCAAGCCCCAGGCCAATCAGCGGCTCCTCTACGGCGGAATTTTTTTTCCGCTCAACTGTCACGGAATTCCCAGCGGGAGGATCACACTTTTTGAGAAAAACCGTCCCGTCAATCCCGGAGACCTCCAGCTTTTGCGCATTCTGACCCGGCACATAGAGCCCACCCTGGCAGAAAGTCTACCCCAGAATCCGCAGACGGAGAATGTTTTTTACAGCCTTCTGTTTCAAAAGCCCTATCACCCGGAGGAACTGCAGCGACAGCTGTCCTATCAGCGCTGGGATCCCGACGGAACCTGGCAGCTGGCGGTCCTCCTGCCGCTGGATGCCCCCCGCCGCGGACACAACATTTCGCTTCAATTGCTGGAGTCCGTTCTGACCCGCGAGCTTCCTGACACGATGGTCCTCCGCCATGACCCCTATCTCCTGCTGCTGGCAAATCACAACCTCTATGAGGACAGTTTTTTCCTTCCTTATCTCCAGGAGATCGCTCACAGCAACCCCCTGCACCTTGCACTGAGTCTGACCACCCGCTCCGTCCGACAGATTTCCTATCTGTATGCCCAGGCCCAGGAGGCACTTTCAACCGGTATGTTCCGGCAGCCCGATCAGCTGATCTATCATTTTCAGGATTACAGCATCGAGTACATCCTCGCCAATACCGACACAACCTCCCGCCTCCACGCCTGCCACCCCGGTGTGCGAAGCTTCTTCAGCGAAGGAAAAGAACCCGGCGAATTATACGAGACCTTAAAAACCTATCTCGACCACGACCGCTCCCTCCAAGCCACCGCCTCCGCCCTCTACACCCACCGGAACACCGTTCTCTACCGCATCCGCAAATGCCAGGAGATCCTGAAAGACGATCTGACCAACGCCTACCACCGCTATTACATCCGCCTCTCCATGCATCTGCTCGAGCAGGCCCGCATCCGCTCCCTCCACGCCCGATAACCCCACAGCTCCAAGGAGACAGGGGACGTTCCTCTGTCTCCTTACGAGAGACCGGAGGGAGACAGGGGACGTTCCTCTGTCTCCCTACTCGAAAAAAGACCGAGGAGACAAAGGAACGTCCCCTGTCTCTCATCGGTCTCTCCCGTCCCCGGTCTCTCCCGTCCGATTTACTCTGCGGTGATCACATAGCGGTGCTGATTTTTCTCTCCCGACTGCAGACGCATGAGATCCGGTTTGGAGGTGAACTGTCCGTCTGTGTCCACATAATCAGCCAGGCCGGTCATGGGCTCGATGCAGAGGAAGGGCATATCGCCGGGTTTTGTCCAGAACGCAACCTGTTTCCATCCGGTGAAGTCCACCGTGGTTCTGTAAGGGCTCTTCGTGCTGCAGATCGCAGCGGAGCGGGACTTCAGCGAAGCCGTATCAAAGATCAGCGCGCCGCCTTCGAAGGCGTCCTTCAGCGGAATGCGATCGCAGTTTTCCAGCAGGGGCTTGTATTCATGGGTCTGGAGTCCGTCCTGCACCACATGGATGGCAGCGGTTTCGGGCTCCTCAAACTGAATGTAGAGATCTTCCTGCATATTATCGCCGTCGCCCACCGGAACTTTATAGGTGGTGTGTGCCCCGAGGCAGTAATCCATCGGGATCGCCCCCTGATTGGATACTTCATATTCCACTGCCATGTGGTTCCCCTCCAGACGATAAGTCACATCGAAGCGGAAATCATAGGGATAATGATTCTTCGTCATCTCGTTTGCTTCCGCCCGCATTGTCACGAAATCCGCGCCGGACGCGACCACGTCCAGATCCATCTCCCGGAGGAATCCGTGATTTTCCATGTGATAGGTTTTCCCTTCGATCACGGTCTCATCATTTTTCAGAATGCTCATGATCGGGAAGCAGATGGATGTCCGCCGCGGCCAGAATGTCGCGTCATATTCCCAGATATAATCCTTGCCCGTCTCTTTGTTCACAAGTTTCTCGATCAAGGCTGCGTGGGTATTCACCTGGGCGCAGAGTATCTCATTTTCAATTGTAAGGATCACCTGTCATTTACCTCCTTTTAAGCAGAAAGACGGCCCTTTCGCAAGGACCGTCCCTCTGAGTTCCTCAGGATTTATATTATCAGTATTTTCCGTATTTTTCCAGTGTTTCGAAGAGCGCGTCGACGTTCTCTTCTTTTGCGTACTCGATGCAGCCATCGAAGTCGAAGATGTATCCGCCGTCGGGCATGCACTCATCCAGCAGTTTCTGAGTCTGATAAATGATGTCTTCCTTCTTGCCGAATTCCATGCGGGAAATGGAAAGGTTGCCGGAGATGCAGGCGATGCCGCCGAGTTTCTTCTTGGCTTCCTTCATGTTCACCTTTTCAAAGTGATACAGAACCTTCCCCTTCGGCACGTCGGTCAGCTGATCCAGACGGCTGTCATACGGGCCCTCGGTGTAGATAAACGGCGTCACGCCCATGTCGATCAGTGCCATCATGATCTTCTTCAGAGGCTTCCAGTACAGACGCTCGTACTGTTCGTCGTTCATGAATCCATCCATGGCCTTGTGGAGCGGGAAGAACACGCGCTTCACCGGCATGTCAACATATTTGAAATACTGCAGCGCGGCGATCTGCTGATCGGCGAACATGTCGCAGGCCTGCTCCATGTATTCCTGCATATCCTCATCGATCAGGTCCTCGAAGATGCCCATGGTGCCGCGGAAATAATCGCCCAGGATATCATAGGGTGCTTCGGAGATACCGCTCATCATTCCGGGGAATCCGGCCTCGGCCAGTTTCTGCATGTAAATGCCGGTCATCTTCGCCGTCTCGGCCTCTTCCGCCGCGATCTTTGCCAGGGTCTCGTAGGACTGCAGCATCTCGGGGCTGTACAGAGGATTGATCAGGCTGGTGCTGAGAACCACCGTAGGGATCAGGTTCACATTTGCGAAACTCTTCAGGCTGGGATACATCCGGGGAATGTATTTGCGGATCATAAATCCGGTGAAATCCTTCAGCATCTCCGGGTACTCTTCCTGGGACATGAACTCCAGCTCTCTTACCTGATGGGAGCTGGTATCCGGAACCAGGGTCCCCGGCCGTCCGGGCCAGTCGATGATCTGCGTATCCGCCAGCTCATTGGCACGTCCGCTGGTAAAACCGGCAAATGTGGTGGCGTCGATCAGCGGATGCTCTTTGTAAAATCTCAGTGCCGCCTCTCCGGCCGGCTCATAATTGTAATAAAGATCCTTATAGTCTCTCCCATAGGCTCTCTGCAGATAGGAAGCGAAGAAGGGAGCCACCGGCACCCGATCTGTCTTCCCCAGTGCAATCGCGGTATTTACCCGGTTCAGTCTCTCTGCAAATTTTGCTGCATTGTCATTCTGTGCTACATTTTCACTCATACGGTCAGCCTTCCTTTCTCTGATCTATCCCTATACAAAGTTGAAATGATCCCGGATATTTTTCCCGGATCCCGTGAAAATTGCCTATAAATGCACTAATATCCGTTGTATTTCAACAATTTCCACTCTATCTTTCATATTAATCGAGGATTCAGAGAAATGGAATACTCCGCGTGTTGTTATTTTCTTCTGTTTGCGCTACAATATGTAGCGTGATGATTTTCCCGATGGAATTCCAATAAAATCGCAACAGACTTCCCATAGAAGCTCAACGGAGGGGTAAGATGAAAATTACGGCTGAAATTCTGTATTATCTGTTTCTGGGACGCCGTCCCGATCACACATTTTTCTGTCAGACCGGTACGCCGGGGCTTCCTCTTGAATACATAGCGCAGTATCATCCCGGCAAGACGATCCGGGAAAATACCATTTATCTTCTGGCCGCCGCGGACCTGGAAGTCTGGTCCTCGGAGCTGACGGAGGAGCCTGTCAGCTGTCTTGTATGGGGGATGGGCGAACGCCCTGCCCATGACATACAGACTATTCTTTCCTCCCGGCCGCAGGATAACATTCTCGCCATCCCCGGGGGCGAGCCCTCTTCCCTTCTGGAGGAGCTTTCAAATTTCTGGCATTTCCTTACCCGGTGGGAATCCCGCCTGGTCGAACCCATTCTGCGGCAGGATTCCGGCACGGAGTCACTCTCTCTGGGCGAGGAACTCTTCCCCTACGGGTACGCACTGATCGATCTCGATATGTATGTGCTCTATGCAACCTCCACCTTCTGGGAAAGTACCGATCCCTCCGCCGATTTTTCTTCTGCTTCGGAGCGGCTCTCCGAGGATGCGGTCCGGAACCTGATGATTCACCGGGAGTTCCACGAGGCGGCCAGAGAAACGAATGCCTTCTATTACTACGATGACCACGTCGATCTCACCGCCCTGTGCCGCAACATTTTCCTGGACAATCATTACTGCGCCCGGATTGTCATGTATCTTTTTCCGGGAGAGAGCCAGGTGTCTTCCGGGTTAAATGAACTGTTCGAGGTTTTTTCGGATCATATCCAGAATATGTTCCGCTTCGGCAGCCTGCGCCTCCGGCGTAACCCCAGAGATCCACTGCATCTTCTGTGCCAGGCCATGTTGGACACCGGCCGGACCGACGAAAATACGCTCCGATCGGTACTTCCCTCCTTCTCCTGGCAGCTGAACGACACCTATATCGTTTTAAATATCCAGTTTTTTTCCGAATCCGGCTGGAATACCCAGTGGGAAACCACCCTCCCCTTCCTCTGCGGAGAGCTGGAGCGCCGCTGGCCGGACTCCTGCGCCATCCCCGACGCCTCCGATATCCGCTGGGTCATTAATCTGAGCCGGGCTTCCATCACAGAGGATCTGAGGCTGTTTCGCCAGGAAATTGCCTATTTCCTGCGGGACAATCTGTGCCGCGCCGGGGTCAGTCCGCGATTTTCTGATTTCCGGCAGCTCTCCTATGCATTAAAAGCTGCCGACGACGCCCTGAGAATCGGACGCAGCCGGCAGCCACATTTCTGGTATTATGTATTTGACGATTATCGGTTGACCTACATGATGGAAACCGTCCAGCAGGACCTTCCCGTCTCCATGCTCTGCCACCCGGCCATCCATCAGCTCCTCGCCTATGACCGGGAACACGGCACCGACATGGCACTGACCCTGAAGGCCTACCTGACCCACGGCCTGAATATGACCGCCGCCGCCGATGCCATCTACATCCACCGGACGACATTCTGCCGCCGCATGGACCGGATCCGGGAAATCACAGGCCTCAACCTGGAAGAACCCGGGACCATCCTCGAACTCCTGATCTCCTACCAGCTGTTCCACTAAACCCGCCACCGGGGACAGGTCCCTCTGGCGGGGTGGGTTTTAGATTTCGAACATGTCACTGAAGGCCTTGAGGGCGCCATCGGTCTCGTGGGCCAGTACGCGTTTTGCCAGCACCTTACCCAGCTGTACGCCTTCCTGATCGAAGCTGTTCAGATTCCAGATGAAGCCCTGGAACATGATCTTGTTTTCAAAATGAGAGAGGAGGGATCCCAGTGCCTCGGGGGTCAGTTTGCCGCCAATGATAATGCTGGACGGACGGCCGCCGGCGAAGTATTTATTCTGATTTTCGTCCTCTTTGCCGCAGGCGAAGGCAATGATCTGTGCCACTACATTGGCGCAGAGTTTTTTCTGGCTGGTGCTTCCCTGAATCAGAACATCGGTGCCGATCTGGCTCTCCCTGAAGCCGATGAACTGCAGCGGGATGATCGTGGTTCCCTGATGCAGCAGCTGATAGAAGGAATGCTGTCCGTTCGTGCCGGGCTCGCCGAAGATCAGGGGACCAGTCTGATAGTTCACCGGTTCGCCGAAGCGGTTGACGGACTTACCATTGGACTCCATGTCGACCTGCTGCAGGTGAGCCGGGAAGCGGCTCAGGGCCTGGGAGTAGGGCAGCACGGCCGTACTCTGATATCCGAGTACATTTCTCTCATATACGCCGATCAGCGCATCCAGCATGGCCGGGTTCTTGCAGATGTCTTTCTCTGTCGCCAGCTTGTCTCCCTCCGCGGCGCCTTCGAGGAAGCGGGCAAATACCTCCGGGCCGAAGGCCAGGGACAGAACCGCGCCGCCCACGGCTGAAGTGGAGGAATATCTTCCGCCGATATAGTCGTCCATAAAGAATGCAGCAAGATATCCGCTGTTCTTTGCCAGAGGAGAGGTCTCGCTGGTGACCGCGATCATGTGATTGGCGGCGTCCAGACCGGCCTTTGCCAGGGCATCCTTGACGAAGGACTCATTGGTCAGAGTCTCCAGCGTGGTGCCGGACTTCGATACCAGGACGAAAATGGAATGAGCCACGTCTACGGAAGCCAGCACGGCAGCCGCATCGTCGGGATCCACGTTGCTGATGAACTTCGCTTCCATCTTCAGGGTGTGATTGGCACGGGCCCAGTTCTCCAGGGCAATGTAGATAGCCCGGGGACCCAGATCGCTGCCGCCGATACCGATCTGAACCACGGTGGTAAATTTCTCACCGGCCGCATTGGTGATCTCACCCTTGTGTACCTTATTGGCAAACTCCGCGATCCGGTCCTGCTGCTCCTTATAAAATGCTCTCTTGTCCACGCCATCCGCCGTCACGGTCTCTCCCAGCTGGCCACGGGTCAGATGATGGAGCACCAGACGCTTCTCACCGGTATTAATCACGGCGCCATTATACAGCTCGGCAA
>CAMOYN010000041.1 GCA_946630035.1 uncultured Lachnospiraceae bacterium | reverse complement strand
TCCTTGCCGGTGATGGTCTCTTTCTGGATCAGGTAATCGGCGATCCGGTGCATGGCGTCTTTGTTGCCTTCCAGGATCTCCTTTGCCTTGTCGTAGGAGCGTTTCAGCATGGCTTCCACCACACCGTCGATCCGGGCTGCGGTGGCGTCGCCGCAGTTCATCACGGAGCGGCCTTCCAGATACTGGCCCTCGATGGTCTCCAGGGCCATCAGGCCGAATTCATCACTCATGCCGTAGCGGGTCACCATGGCTCTTGCCATCTTCGTGGCCTTCTCGATATCATTGGAAGCACCCGTGGAGATCGAATCGAAGAAGATCTCCTCGGAGGCCCGGCCGGCCAGCAGAGTAATCAGCTCCGCTTCCATCTCGGCCTTGGTCATGAGGAATTTTTCCTCCTCCGGGGTCTGCATCACATAGCCGAGAGATCCCATGGTACGGGGAACGATGGTGATCTTCTGCACCGGCTCGGTATTTTTCTGCAGCGCCGCTACCAGTGCGTGACCTACCTCGTGGTAGGATACCATCTTCCGCTCCTGCTCGTTCATCACCCGGTCTTTCTTCTCTTTACCGGCAATGACCACTTCCACGGACTCAAACAGATCCGCCTGGGTCACATATTTTCTGCGGTTCTTGACCGCCAGGATGGCAGCCTCATTGATCATGTTGGCCAGATCGGAACCCACGGCTCCGGCGGTGGCCAGAGCGATCTCTTCCAGATTCACGGATTCATCCATCCGCACATTCTTTGCATGAACCTTCAGCACCGCGATACGGCCCTTCAGATCCGGCTTATCCACGATGATCCGCCGGTCGAGACGACCGGGACGAAGTAGAGCAGGATCCAGAACTTCCGGACGGTTGGTGGCTGCCAGAATGAAAACACCCTTGCTGGAATCAAATCCATCCATCTCAGAGAGCAGCTGGTTCAGGGTCTGCTCCCGCTCGTCATTGCCACCGAAACGGGTATCACGACTCTTACCGATGGCATCGATCTCATCGATGAAGATGATGCACGGCGCATGCTGCTGGGCCTGCTTGAACAGGTCGCGGACACGGGATGCACCAACACCTACAAACATTTCCACGAAATCGGAACCTGCCAGGCTGAAGAAAGGCACCTTTGCCTCACCGGCAACGGCCTTGGCCAGCAAGGTCTTACCGGTTCCGGGAGGGCCAACCAGGAGGGCACCCTTCGGCAGCTTCGCACCGATCTCGGAATATTTCCCGGGATTATGCAGGAAGTCTACGATCTCCACCAGGGATTCCTCCGCTTCGTCCTGTCCGGCCACATCCGCGAAAGTCACACCGGTCTCCTTCTGCATGTACATCTTGGCATTGCTCTTGCCGATGCCCATGATGCCACCGGCACCGCCGCCCTTGCGCATCATATACATGAAAACGCCCCAGACCAGGAACACCGGGATCATATAGATCAGAATCTCCATCAGCCAGGAAGTTCTCTCAATCACCGTACCCTGGATACTGATCCCCCGGGAAACCAGGATCGCCTTGACTTCCTCCACCTCATTGCCCACGATGGCGGTGTAGTAATCCTCGGTAACACTGCTGGCCTCTGACGGTCTCACCGAAACCATGATCTTCCGGTAGCTCTCGTCTATCACCACCTTCTCCACATTCTGTGTCTGAATCATCTGCATGAACTCATTATATGTCAGCTCCGTGGAGGAGGATTTGGTATAGGCACGGCTGATTACCGACATCACGAAAAGCGTGATCATCGCCAGAACGACCATGGACATAAAATTGGGAGTTTTCTTCCCGTCATTTTGTTGATTAGGTTTATTATCCATAATCTCTGTCTCCTTTAACTATACGCAACTGTATCCAATATTATAAGTTCCGTGTCAAAGGAAATCAAGAAACACTTTCAAAAGAATTCAAGAAATTTGTGAAATTTTTGCGAAATTCTACGACTCATCGGCGGGCCATGAGCCAGGCCATGACGTGGATGGCCTGCTGGAAGCGGCCGGCCGCGATCAGGTTCTCGATTTCGTCGGGGGTGTGTTTTCTTACGTTCAGGAATTCGGTTTCGTCCAGATGCTGGCCGGAGCATTTCCGGCAGTTTCTGGCTTCGAATACGTAGGCGTAGTTGTCGGCGATGGTGGCGTTGGAGGGGACGGTGATCAGGTGGCGCCAGGTGTCGGATTCGTATCCAGTCTCTTCCTGCAATTCTCTCTTGGCCGCCGCCAGGGCGTCCTCGGCGCGGTCTGCGTCTTTTCCGGGGCCGTATTCTTTGCCGTCTTTGCGTTCGATGCCGCCGGCGGGGAATTCGGTGGTTACTTCCCGGATTCCCTGGCGGTACTGGCGGACGCAGAGGTAGTTTCCTTCTTCATCGGAGGCTACGATTACCACGTAGTCCCGGCGGCTGTAGCTGTAATAGGGTTCAAATACGGTGCCGTCGGGGAAGCGGAAGGCGGATCTTCTAAAATCGATCCACTCGTCCTGTACGATATGTTCGGTGCTCACTTCCTCCCAGGCCAGGGATTTCTCCTCTTCCGTTTCCCATTCATTTCTGTTCATTTATGCTATTTCCTCAAATTTTAAGTCATTTTCTGTAGACCGGCTCTCTGCCGGATCCGTGATTTCCTACAGGTCGACTCTCTGCCGCTCTACCAGATCTGCAAAGAATCCTCCTTTTTCTATCAGTTCTTCGTAGGTGCCGCTCTCCCGGATCTGTCCGTCCTCCAGGACCAGGATCCGGTCGCAGTGGCGGATGGTGCTGAGCCGGTGGGCGATGACCACGCGGGTACATCCCATGGCATCCAGGGCCTCCGACACCTGCTTCTGGGTCTTGTTATCCAGGGCGCTGGTGGCCTCATCAAACAACAGCAGCTTCGGTTTGGGGGCGATGGCCCGGGCAATCATCAGCCTCTGACGCTGTCCGCCGGAGATGCCGCCCTGTCCTTCGGATATCAGCGTTCCCATTCCCATGGGCATGGACCGGATATCCTCTGCGATGCCGGCCGTCTCCGCCGCCTCCCAGGCTTCACTTATGGTCAGCTCCGGAGCTGTGATCACAATATTGGAATAAATGTCTCCCTGAAAGAGTCCGCTGGACTGCATCACCGTACCGATTTTTCTGCGGAGGGATCCGGGATCCAGGGTCTTGATATCCTTGCCGTCATAATAGACCGCCCCCTTTTCCGGGGTTTCAAACCCCAGAAGAATTCGCATCAGGGTCGATTTCCCGCAGCCTGTCTTTCCGACGATGGCCACATACTCACCGGGCCGGATCTTCAGTGAGATATCTTTCAGAATATAGGGTGTATCTTCGCTGTACCGGAAGGTTACATGTTCCAGTTCAATCCCGCCGGAAATATTGGTTACGATCTCTTTTCCGTCCCGGGTCTCCGGTTCGGTCTTCAGAAATGGCTCCGCCATCTCCAGGATCGGACGGATCTCTGCTGCCGAGAGAGCAATCCCTGACAAGGAGGCAAAGGCTCCCATAACAGCGCCATAGGCGGCTGTGAAGGCGTAGTAGGAAGAAAGAGTCACCTGGCTTCGGTAGGCCAGATAGTACAGTATAATATTGGAAAACAGACGGATGCCGGCAGTGATCACCTCGTTGATTTTTATAAACATGGGGGGATTGTACTGTAGCTCGGCACCCTCCGCAAACAGATTCAGCCATTTGGCAAAAACACGTTTCTCCGCTCCGGCCAGTTTGATTTTCTGCACACCGGAAATCAGCGCATAACTCATACCGGATTCCCTGGCCGCACATTCTCTCATCCGTTTATCAATTCCGATCTGGAAGAAGGTAGAAATCGTGGAAAATCCTACCGTTACCAGAATGATGAGGATCGACGGAATGGCCAGAGCCGGTGCGAAACGGATAATCTGAGTGATATATAAAAGAGAGGTGAGAGAGGTCAGTCCCACCGACATCACCATGCCGGTCAGCAACGTGCACAACTGGTTCACGGACATGGAACGGCTTTTCAGTTCACCGGCGCTGTATTTACGGAAAAAGCTGGCAGGCAGGGACAGCAGGCGCATCATCATGGAGGCCTGTACTCCCAGGGTCGTCTTTGTCTCCAGCCGGCTCATGAACAGCCCCCGCACACTGGTGAGAATCTGTGTCGAAATCGCCGTGCAGATCATGAATATAGCAATGGCGATCAGGGGGCCGGTCTGTCCGCCGGACAGCACGGGGCCCGTCAGAGCCTTCGTAATTCTCGGGATCATCATTCCCGTCAGGGTCACCGCCAGGGTCGCCGCGCAGATGATGATGAGGTCACTGGTGGAAAGACACCGTTTCATGTAGAGCATCAGATCCGGAATGCCCAGTTTTTTCTGCGGCAGAGGCCGGTAAAAACAGAGGGCTTCTGTATCCAGCGCCTCCGCCGTCTTCCGGTCCACCCGTACCCGCTTCCCGGTCTTGCTGTCATTATAGTAGTATCCGAAAAGACCGCCCGGGAGGAGTGCTACGGGGACCCCGTCCTCTTTGGAAAATCCCAGGATCGGTCCATAGGCATCTTTGTACCAGCCCTCCGTCAGTTCGACCTTCCGATGCATCAGCCCGTAGGAGCGCAGACAATAATCCAGCTGATCCTCGGCATTCTTCATACCCGCCGGAATTTCGACCGATCGGAAATGATAATATTTCAGGATCTCATCCATCGCATTCTGGGTGATGATACGCTCATCGCTGATCCGCTCGGCCGACCGCTGTCCCATCACGATCCCCGCGATCCGGACAAAGGAGTCTTCCAGAAGCTGCTGGTCGGCTTCGCGTCGTTCTTCTATCTGATTATTAAACCAACCCACTAGACGACTCCTTTCTATTCATTTGCCACCAGATCGGCATAGGCGCCGCCGGCTTTCATCAGTTCCTCATGGGTCCCCCGCTCGATCACCCTGCCGTGATCCATCACCAGGATCTCGTCACAGCTTCTCACAGTGGAGAGACGATGGGCAATCACAATGCAGGTAATGCCCCGGTCCTGGATCGACCGGACCACATCGTACTCGGTTTTTGCGTCCAGCGCGCTGGTCGCCTCATCCAGAATAATAACGGTCGGATCCTGTGCCAGCACCCGGGCGATCTCCAGCCGCTGCCTCTGGCCGCCGGAGAGATCTCGTCCCCCACTGGTCAGTTTGTGCTGATATCCGCCCGGCATCTGCAGGATGTCGTCATGGAGCTGAGCGTCTCTGGCTGCCAGGATCATCTCGAAATCCATAATCGTGTCATCCCACATCTTTATATTATTCGCCACGGTGTCTTCAAAGAGAATGATATCCTGATCTACCACGGCAAGAGATCCCACGATGACCTCCCGGGGATAAGCGCTCCGGGGTTTTCCGTCAAACAGGATCTCTCCGCTCCAGGGCTGATATAACCCGGAGAGCAGTTTGGAAATGGTGGATTTTCCGCAGCCGGAAGCTCCCACCAGGGCGATCCGCTGTCCGGTTTTTACCGACAGCGAGAAGTTCTCGATCAGAGGAGGCTCCAGGCGGGAATAGCCAAAGGTCAGATTCTTTAATTCAATATTGCCATGGAGTTTCCCCAGTTCCTCCTCTTCTTCGCCCGGTTTCACAAACTCCGAGAGAGCCGGATCCTCCGGGTACTCCATCACATCTTCCACCCGCTCCATCTGGGTGCGCATTTCCTGGATTGTCTGTCCGGCACTTACCAACATCTGGGCCGGAGACATAAAAGCTCCCAGAAAGCCCTGGAACATCATGACCGCGCCCAGGGAAAACCGGTTCTGCATGATCAGCCATACACCGAGAATCAGAACAGCATAGTTGGACAGAGTCGCCAGGAAAGACGGAATCATTCCCAGAAGATGATTGGTTCTTATCACTTTGACGTTCTGTGCATTGACGGAAGCCTGATAGCCGGCCCATTTCTGGAAAAATCCGTTCTCCGCGCCGCTGGATTTGATCGTCTCGATCATCTCGATGCCGGCCACCGTCGTCGCTTCCAGTTTCCCCGCATCCCGCATCTGCACCCGGGCGATATTCATTCTCTTCTCGGAAATGATTCGCGACACAATAATATTGAGGAGCAGGGTGCCAAGGCCGATGGCCGTCAGCATTACACTCTGCCGCAGCATCAGGACCAGATAAAAAATCATCATCCCGGTATTGAGAACCAGGGGGGCAAAGGTGTTCACCAGGGTTCCCGCAATGGAAGCATTCAGAGGAAGCCGGGACTGAATATCACCTGCCAGCCGCTGGGAGAAAAACTCCATCGGCATCCGCAGGATCTTCCACATATAGCTGGTACTGCCGATCACCGCCATCTTTCCGTTGATTTTCAGGGAATAGATCGTCTGGGCCCAGCTCACAATCAGCTGCAGCACCGCCAGAAGAATCATCAGAGAAAGGAAAGGCACCAGCCATTCCTTATTGGTTCCGGTCAGAATCCGGTCCATGAAAATACGGGAGGTCACCGAATTTGCGATGCCGAACAGATAGGAGATGACGGTCGTGAGCACGACAAAAACAACCGCTGCTCCGGCACCGGCCAGTCTTTTTTTAGCAAATGTGATAGTGCTTTTGGGTTTTCCACCGGGTTCGAAATGATCCGACGGAACCGGAATGAGGGTGATTCCCGTAAAGGACCGGTCAAATTCATCCCATCCGACCTTTACCGTTCCTCTGGCCGGGTCATTGATGTAGACATAGTTCCCTTTAAATCCGTTCAGAACTACGAAGTGATTCATGTTCCAGTGGATAATACAGGGAAACTGTCCCTTCTCCCGCAGAAGCTCCGGTGTCATCCGGAAGGCAGACACATTAAATCCATAGTGTTCCGCCGCCAGATAGATGTTCTTTGCCTTGGAGCCATCCCGGGATACGCCGCAATCCAGACGCACCTGCTCCAGGGGGACCCATTTCTCATAATACGCCATCACCATGGCCAGAGCCGCCGCCCCGCATTCCAGTGCTTCCATCTGCATCACCACCGGAACCCGGGCGACTCCCCGGGTCAGGGTCGGCTTTATCTTTCGGTTTCCACTGCCGGTTTGTTTTTCAGACATCGGCCTCACCTGCTTTCCAGCAGAAACCGGATCGGGTGAAATGTCTCTACGACCAGCTGACCCTCATAGGTGCCGTCGGCCAGTGTCGTTTCGGCCACACCCTCCGCCCGGCCATAGGCATCGTTTTCCACCGAACCGATCACAAACTCACCGGATGCCACCTGCAGAGTCATTCCGCTCTCGATGATTCCTTCGCCGGCGGGCACCACCCGGGCGACATGGTCCTGAACCATCACCCGTACCTCTTCCCGTGTCTGAAGGGTACCCACCGAAGCCCAGACAAGAAGTCCTCCCAGCAGTAGTATCACCGCAGCCAGAACCACCCAGATTCCCGGGGTTGTGACATGGAGATAATCCGTCAGCTGATCCGGAGAAGAGATCCGTTCCAATGCTTTCTTCCGAAATAATGTCTGTTCCTTCTCTTCCATTGAATGTCACCACTTTTCTGATATATTATTATACTTGGAGTGATGCTGTTACATATCTTTCTGATTTCCGCATTCCTGACATATGCCCCGTCCTCCGGAATAAACCATAAACAATGTATTCCTTCTACAATCCGGGCAATAGGACTCGACCTGTCCGCCCATTCCCGGCTGCTGATTTCCCAGAGAGGCCGTTTCCTGTCCCACGCCCAGACCAGGTTTCGCTGCCACCGAAGTTCCGGAAAGAAGGGAGGTGGCCCATTCCGTCAATTCCAGTCCGCCGTTCACACCCTCCAGATCCTCCAGATCCAGTTTTTTCATTTCTTTATTGTCTGCCATTTAATTCACCTCATTTAAATGTATATTTACCATCGCCGTATACATTCTCCCGGCAGCGCCTCATCCCCGCCAGCACCCCACGGTCCTCATGGTTTCATTGTAAATCCAGTAGACACGATAACTTCCGGGTCCCATGATCTCACCCACAAGATTCAGATAGAGCCCGTCCTCCATATCGCCGAGGAAACTCCGGTAGTCCTCCTCATGGGCAAACTGACACTGCCAGCTGCTCTCTCCCGCCTGGATACTTTGCCGCAGGCTCTCTTTCAGACCGTCCGGGTATGTATCGTAATACGTCCCCTGCAGCCGGTAGTAATTTCTGTCTGTCCGGTCACATACCGGCAGAGACACCGGCACATCGGGTGTGTGATCCCGGTACATCTCTTCGTCGGTACAGCACAGATAACTGTAGGAAATCTTCAGCTCTTCCGGTACGGATTCCGCCCGGGAATTCTTCCCAAAGGAAGGATCGCCAAAGGTGGCATCCAGCTGATACCACTGTCCGTCACACCGGACGATATTCCAGGCATGGCTGCCTTCCCCGATCCTTCCGGCTACATATAGGCAGGGAATCCCCAGCTGCTGCAGCAGGTACTGCACCTCCTTGGCATAACCGGAGCACACACTGCGCCGGCCAACCATGGCGCTGGTCACCATCTGATTGTCCGGTGCCGAAAGGTCATATTCCACCGTGTTAATCACATGGCGGAAAACGGAACGGATCTTTTCATATTCTGATGCTTCTGTATCGATGCCAGACAGAAACTCCTCCGCCGCAGCCAACAGTTCTGCCTCCTGGCGGCTCCGCTCCTCCTGACTCATAAGATATACCGGCCGGAACAGAGTCCTTCCCACGGCCATGGTATACTGGCTGGTTCCCTCGAACCAGAAAATCTCCGGATGATCCTGCAGGAGAAGCTGTGTCACTTTCTCCAGGATCTCCTTTTCTCCGGTTTTCAGGTAGATTTTTTCCTCTCCCGCCATCAGGCCGTCATACAGGGAAGCATACACAGCCTTCTCTTCTTCGGTCAGCTGCCCATAATAATAACAGAAGGAGAATCGCGCAGGATCCTCCTTTGCCTCTTCTCCCTCTGAAAGAAACCCCTGAAACAGATCTCCGGCTTCTTCCAGAAGCTCTCCCGAATACTCGAGAAATTCCTCGGAAGCTTCCCAGAACCGGCTTCCTGCCTCCTGGAGAAAACTCCAGGCCTCCTGGGACGCCGAAGCGTCCGGGGAAGAGGCAGGAACCGCCGCCCACAGGTTCACCGGCAGCAAAAACAGGATTGCTGAGATGAAGAGAGTTTTCCATTTCATAGTTTGTCCCCATGCAGTTTTCTGCACAGTCTCATATTTACAGTTATTTACAGTTCGCAGCTATTTACAGTTCGCAGTTATTCACGGTTCTCGGGAACGGGATCACGTCGCGGATGTTGCCCATTCCGGTCAGATACATGACACAGCGCTCAAATCCCAGTCCGAAACCGGCGTGACGGGTCGTGCCGTACTTTCTCAGATCCAGATAGAATTTGTAATCTTCTTCCTTCAGGCCCAGTTCATGAATCCGGGTCAGCAGCTTGTCGTAGTCTTCTTCTCTCTGGCTGCCGCCGATGATCTCGCCGATGCCGGGTACCAGGCAGTCCATGGCTGCCACGGTCTTTCCGTCTTCGTTCAGCTTCATGTAGAAAGCCTTGATCTCCTTCGGATAATCCGTGACAAAAACCGGACGTTTGAAGATCTGTTCTGTCAGATATCTCTCGTGCTCGGTCTGCAGGTCGCAGCCCCAGGACACCTTGTAATCGAAGGAATCATTGTGCTTTTCCAGCATCTCCACGGCCTCGGTGTAGGTTACATGGCCGAAATCAGACTCCACCACGTGGTTCAGACGGTCAATCAGGCCCTTATCCACGAACTTATTGAAGAAGGCCATCTCTTCCGGAGCGTTCTCCATCACATAGCGGATCACATATTTCAGCATGCTCTCTGCCAGGATCATATCATCCTTCAGATCGGCAAAGGCAATTTCCGGCTCGATCATCCAGAACTCCGCTGCATGACGGGTGGTGTTGGAATTCTCCGCACGGAAGGTCGGTCCGAAGGTGTAGATGTTCCGGAACGCCTGGGCATAGGTCTCACCATTCAGCTGGCCGCTGACGGTCAGGCTGGTGTATTTGCCGAAGAAGTCCTTGCTGTAATCCACACTGCCGTCCTCCTTCAGAGGCAGGTTGGCAGCATCCAGCGTCGTCACCTGGAACATCTCGCCGGCGCCCTCGGCATCACTGCCGGTAATCAGGGGCGTATGCACATATACAAAGTCTCTCTCCTGGAAGAATTTGTGGATGGCATAGGCGGCCAGAGAACGCACACGGAACACGGCCTCGAAGGTATTGGTTCTCGGGCGCAGATGGGTGATGGTACGCAGGTACTCCAGGGTGTGACGTTTCGGCTGCAGCGGATAGTCCGGAGTGGAAGCACCCTCGATCTCGATGCAGTCTGCCTGCAGCTCAAAGGGCTGCTTTGCCTCAGGGGTAGCCACCAGGGTTCCCTGTATGATCAGGGCCGCACCGACGTTGCAATGGCTGATCTGGGCAAAGTTTTCCATGGTATCATGATACACCACCTGCAGCGGCTCGAAGAAGGTTCCGTCATTGATCATGATAAAACCAAAGGTCTTGGAGTCCCGGATGTTGCGGATCCAGCCGCAGACAGTGACTTTTTTGTCAATAAATTTCTCCGTTTCCCGGAATAACTCCCGGATGGTTGTACTTTCCATGCTTGTTTCCTCTCTTGCACGATTTATTTATCCAGTGAATGGTTTTTCAGGGAATGGCTCCCTGCTTTATATTTACCTAATCGATTAAACGAGATAGCTTTCCAGGAGCTCGTAGATCTCATCCCGGCCCTGTTTCGTCTGAGCGGAGAAGGGAATCAGCCTCTCCCCTTCCCGCATCCCCAGGGTTTCCCGGATCAGCTGTACCTGTTTCTCCACCTGGCTTTTTTTGATCTTATCCAGTTTCGTGGCAATCACCGTCGGCTCATATCCGTTGTGGCAGATCCAGTCAAACATCTGGATGTCATTCTTTCCCGGCTCGTGACGGATATCGATCAGCAGGAATACCTGCTTCAGCTGGCGGGACGTCCGGAGATATTTTTCAATCATCTTTCCCCATTTGGCCTTCTCGGCTTCGGGGACTTTGGCGTATCCATATCCCGGGAGATCCACGAAATACATCTGCTTATTGATATTGTAGTAATTGATCGTCTGAGTCTTTCCCGGCTGGGAAGACGTTCTGGCCAGAGACCGTCGGTTCATGAGCCCGTTGATCAGAGAAGATTTCCCTACATTGGACTTCCCGGCAAAGGCAAATTCCGGCAGCAGATTCTCCGGAAGTTTGCTGGTCACACCACAGACCGTCTCCAGCTCGGCATTTTTTATTATCATACTGACTCCTGTTTCGTCGTCTCTTCGGTTCCCTGAGGCACAAAGGCCTGCTCGATCACCTCTCCCATCCGGGAGACATAGGTGATGGACAGCCCATCCGTGATTTCTTCGGACAGTTCTGCCACATCCGGGCGGTTCTTCTCCGGCACAAGCACCTGATGGATCCCCGCCATCTTGGCCGCCAGGAGTTTCTCCTTCAGGCCTCCGATGGGAAGGACTCTTCCCCGGAGGGTCACCTCTCCGGTCATGGCCAGATCCGCCTTCACCGGATGTGCCGTGATGGCAGAGAGCATTCCCGTGGCCATCGTAATCCCGGCGGAAGGTCCGTCCTTCGGCACGGCTCCTTCCGGGATGTGGATATGAATGTCATGCTTTTCAAAGAATTCGTCGGTCACCTGGTAATCCGAGGCGATGGAGCGGATATAGCTGAGACCCGCCTGGGCGGACTCCTTCATCACGTCCCCCATCTGTCCGGTCAGCTGGATCTGTCCTTTGCCGGGCATTACGTTCACTTCGATCTGCAGCGTATCACCGCCCACCTGGGTCCAGGCCAGCCCGCGGACCACACCCACGTCGTCGGTCTCATTTACCATATCATAGGTTATCTTCTCTTTTCCCAGATACTCCGTCAGATCTTCCGCTTCCACCCGGATGCAGGAAAGATCCCGGTCCTCCAGCAGATGCTTCGCTGCCTTCCGGCAGATATCTCCGATCCGCCGTTCCAGATTGCGGACACCGGCTTCTCTGGTATAGTTATGTATGATCTTCCGGATGGCCTCATCCGTGATCGTAAGCTGTTCTTTGGACAGACCATTCTTCTGCCGCTGTTTTGCCACCAGATAGTCCTCGGCGATGTGGAATTTTTCATTCTCCGTATATCCCGACAGAGGCAGGACTTCCATGCGGTCCAGCAGAGGCCGGGGAATGGTGTCGGTCGTATTGGCCGTCGCCACAAACATCACCCGGGACAGATCCATCGGGGCCTCGATATAATGATCTGCGAAATGCCGGTTCTGTTCCGAATCCAGAACTTCCAGCAGGGCGGAGGAGGTATCCCCCTTATAATCGCTGCTTACCTTGTCGATCTCATCCAGCAGCATCAGCGGATTGGAAACTCCCGCCTGTTTCAGGCCGGCCGCAATTCTTCCCGGCATGGCGCCGATATAGGTGCGCCGATGACCGCGGATCTCGGCTTCATCCCGGACACCGCCCAGGCAGACCCGGATATATTTCTTGTTCAGTGCCTTCGCCATCGAGCGGGCCACCGAAGTCTTACCGGTTCCGGGAGGTCCCACCAGGCACAGGATCGTGGCATCGCTGCCGCCGGAGAAAGAACGAACTGCCAGATATTCCAGAATTCTCTCCTTCACCTTCTCCATCCCGTAGTGGTCCTCGTTCAGGATCTTTTCCGCTCTCTTTATGTCATCCGTATCCTCAGAAATCTTATTCCAGGGCATGGACAGCAGGGTCTCGATGTAATTCCGGCTGACCGTCCCCTCCTGACTTCCGTGGGGCATATTCCGGAGACGGCGGATCTCCCGGTTCAGTATCTCTTTGACCGAATCCGGCGCATCCAGCTCCTCCGTCTGTTTCTGATAACGATCCAGGTCTCCGTCTTCATCCGACTCACCCAGTTCTTCCCGGATCACCTTGATCTGTTCTCTCAGCATATATTCCCGCTGATTCTTGTCGATCCGCTGTTTTACCTTTTCCTGGATGGTTTTCTTCATCTGGCCGATCATCAGCTCCCGTTCCATCAGCTGGCTCAGGGCCGCGAACTGCATCTGAGTCGAATCCAGAGACAGAAGCTTCTGCCGTCCGTCCGCTGTAGCCGGGAACCGGTTCATGAGCAGGGTAAGCAGTGTCTCAAAGTCCGACTCTTCCATCAGCTGCCGGGCCGCCGCTTCTCCGAAGCTGTTCTCCACCTTGCCATATTTCTCGATCTGTTCATGGAGAATCCGGACCATCGCTTCTTTTTCTTCGTCAATAAAATCCGTCTGCTCCACCGGGCAGAATTCGATCTCTCCCTCCAGGAAAGGTTCCTCCTGTGTAAGATCCAGGAGCTCGGCGCGCTCTTCACCCTCTGCCAGAACCCGGATCACCTGGTTGGGCATGCGAAGCAGCTGTTTGATCGAGGCGATGACGCCAAGATGATGCAGCCCGTCGTAGCCCGGATCTTCCACGGATTCCTCTTTCTGCATGGTCAAAAATATCTTCTGGTCCTGCACCATGGCTTTCTGAACGGCCGCCACAGATTTTGCCCGGCTGACATCAAAATGAATCATCATCTGAGGCAGCACGCAAAGTCCGCGCAGTGCAACAACAGGATATATCATAAGCATTCCCTTCTCTTAAGCTCATTTACAAAGATGACATGCCACCGGCATGTCATCTCGTAGGAAAACCGGATTAATCCGTCTTTCTTCAGGAATCGTTCCTTTACCCGATCAGGCGCTTTCGCCCTTCTTTCTCCCCCGCATCTTTGTTGCCGTGCGGGGAACTTTTACGTCCCGGTAAGACAGCTCTGCTTCCCCGGTTCCGTCCACCAGTCCTTCCGTGATCACACAGGTCCCGATGGATTCATCGGAGGGCACCTGATACATCAAGTCGATCATGGTCTTCTCCATGACGGCTCTCAGACCTCTGGCCCCGGTACGGCGCTCATAGGATTTTCTTGCGATGGCATGAACCGCTTCATCGGTAAACTGCAGTTCCACGCCATCCATTTCAAACAGACGCTGATACTGTTTGGTGATCGCATTCTTCGGTTCTACGAGAATGCGTACCAGTGCATCTTCATCCAGCTGCTGCAGAGCCACCACCATCGGCACACGCCCGACGAACTCGGGAATCAGTCCGAACTTAATCAGATCCTGAGGAAGAACCTGTTTCAGATATTCATCGATCTTCTCTTCCGTCTTCTCATGGACCTCCGCATTAAACCCGATGGAGTTGGATCCCATCCGGTTCTCGATGATCTTCTCCAGACCATCGAAGGCGC
>CAMOYN010000040.1 GCA_946630035.1 uncultured Lachnospiraceae bacterium | reverse complement strand
AAGCCTGATAGAAGCACATCCAGCTTTTTTCCCGGGTTACCGACAGACTGACAACGGACCGGCGATGGTGGGCAAGGACAACCGGGAGGGTTTGAATTCTCTTTGCTCTGACCACAGCGCTGAATACAAACAGCATATCATTAGTGGTTCTCTGTTCCTGGAAAAACAGAGCGTTCTCCCTCACAAAGTCGGCCCGGAAAAGTTTGTCCCAGGCCCAGCCCACAAACAGTTTAAAAATGTCTTTTGGCACATCGGTTCCTGCAAAGGGCTGGTGATCCGGAAGCAGATTTTCATGGATTGCATACATGCAGGGCCGATAGCTTTTCTGATCGTTATCATACAGATCGCAGGCGAATACGATAATATCGAGCGACTCTTTCACCGAGGCCTCATAGGCTTTTTCCAGCATATCCGTCTCGAAGAAATCATCGGAATCCAGAAAAGACAGATATTCTCCCTTGGCAGCCTGCAGTCCGGCATTTCTGGCGGCTCCGGCTCCGGCATTTTTCTGCGTGATCACATGGATCCTCTCATCTATATCAGCATAGTGTCGGAGGATCTCCGGAGACTGGTCGGTGGATCCGTCATCCACACAAATTATTTCTATTTCTTTTAATGTCTGATGCCGGACGCAGTCCAGACATTCCCCGATGAAATCTTCGGCATTGTAAACCGGAATAATCACGGATACTTTAATAGGGTTTTGATTCATTTTTTCATTTTCTCTTTCAATAAATTAATCGTATACGACAGTCCGTTTTCCCGCAGACATACAATGCCGTTTTTAATCATTCGAGGCAGGAAGGTTATCCTGCGGCCAATCTTATAGGACCGGGAATTACGGATTTTCTCCAGTTCCTGCTGGGCTGCTTTATATTTCTGTTCCATTCGCGTATATTTTTGTTCCGGAGTAACAGCCACTGAATCCTCGGTCGTACGAACATAGAAAGCATCCGGCCGGTCCATGATATCGCACAGATTCGGCCATCCGCTGC
Source organism: uncultured Lachnospiraceae bacterium (assembly GCA_946630035.1). Taxonomy (GTDB): domain Bacteria; phylum Bacillota; class Clostridia; order Lachnospirales; family Lachnospiraceae; genus UBA3305. The sequence continues at coordinate 13,263 of CAMOYN010000040.1, read as the reverse complement.
CGATAAACAGACTGGAATCCAGTTCTCCGGCTGCCCGGGCCGCCTTGAACTCATCGCCCATACGGCGCAGGAAATCCATCTTGAACTCATCACCCACCCGGCCGTAATGATACAGACAGTTGTCAAACTTCTTCTTCTGGAAGATCCGGATCAGAGCTGCTTCTTTCTCCGGATGAGCCCGGAGGATCTGTTCAATAAAAGCATATTCCTCAAAAATGCAGAACACTTTTCCTTTGTTATGAACGGAGGAGTTGGGATTATCCCTCCGCAGTTCATAAAAGGCGCGGTCCACGAACATGATCCGTTTCGCCCATATAAAGGTCTGAAACCAGAATCCGTTATCCTGATAGGAGGCTCCCGGGGTTGTATTATGCCGGATGTTATACTGATTCAGGAAATCTCTGCGATACAGACCAGTCCAGGTATTCATTCTGGCATTAAAGATCTCTATGGATTCTTCGGGATTAATTACCTTATAATATTGTTCCGGTTTCCGGCAGGATTTCATATAGGTAAAGGTACGATCCTGTCCCTCTCCCAGGAACACCTCATAATCTGATTTGATCACATCCAGATTGTGCTTTTTCGCCAGCCCGTAGAGGACTTCGTACATGTTCTCTTTGATATAATCGTCGGTCTCAAGAATCGCAATATATTCACCGGCTGCCGCATCCATCCCTCGGTTCATGCTGTCACCGTAGCCGGAATTCGCCTTGTCGATCACCTTTACTCTGGCATCTTTATTTGCATATTCCTGCAGAATAGCAAGAGTGCCGTCGGTCGATCCGTCATTCACACAGATCACTTCTATATCCGGCAAGGTCTGTGACAGCGCGCTGTCCAGACATTCTCTCAGATAGGTTTCTACATTATAACAGGGTAAAACCACTGACACTTTGGGAGAATTCATGAAACTGTTTCCTTTCTATACAGGCATTCTTTGGATTCCCACATGGTTCTTAATTGTTCTGGATAAACTCTACCTCTGGGTTAAACCGGATTCCATCCTTCATGCTTTCCAGAATCACTTTGCATCTTTTCCCTCTTTGATTCGGTGCTTTCCGCAGGATCCGTAAAATATTCCAGCCACACTTTGCCAGATAAAACAGCCTTCCGAAAAGCCCTTCCTGACGGTAGGTATAGCACTCATTGCGGTAGGCATAACGATATCGTTCAATTCTTGTTTCATCATCGATGGCAAGGTTGGAACCTTTATTGGTCTCCATCAGGTGAAACACCTTGCTTTGAGTAACCTGATAACAGGGATATTGTCGCCGCACGCTAATACGTCTTGTATACTCAATGTCGTCTCCCCATATAAAAAACTCTTTTATGGGAAGACCTACCTTCATCACAACGGAAGACGGGAGCAACAGGGATACAAAGGTCGCCTGGGAAACTGGTATCAGCCCGGGAATTTCCCCCTTGCCTTTTTTTCTTTTCGGCAAATTCATCTGACATAATGACCCATCTTTCCACAAGACTTCACTTGCCAGAAAACCACATTTCCCTATCAGATTTATGTAGGCGTTAACCAATTCCCACAGTGCCAGTGGCGTCGGAGCTGTGTCATCGTCCATCAGCCAGATCAGAGAGTATCCCTCTTCGACAGCCCACCGGATTCCGAACTGAAACCCGCCTGCTCCTCCCAGATTACTCCCTGTGTTTCGGTAATAGACGCGATCCGACGGCTGATTCATGACAGCGCTTTCCGTGCCATCTGTACTGGCATTATCCACCACCAATATATCACAGGATATATTCTCTTGCTTCAAAATGCACTGGATGCAGTTAAGCAACAGATCTTTTCGGTTATATGTGACAACTACCGCGGCAATTTTTTTCATGTTCACTCCGTCCAGCCGATAAACCTTTTAAATCAGATTAACCAGTAATAGGAAACGGCAATTTTTTGTCGTTTCCTATATCTTTTCCTTATTTATCATCCCGCCGAATATGGTCATCAGCACAATCTTCAGATCCAGCCAGATAGACCAGTGCTCGATATACCAGATATCATACCGGATCCGTTCCGCGATACTGGTGTCCCCCCGCAGTCCGTTGACCTGAGCCCATCCGGTAATGCCGGGGCGTACCTGCTGACGGACCAGGTAGAGGGGAATCTCTTCCTTGAACTGATCCACAAAATGGGGAAGCTCCGGGCGGGGACCGACAATGCTCATCTCCCCCTTCAGTACGTTGAAGAACTGGGGCAGTTCATCCAGGCTGAACTTGCGGATCACGCTGCCGAACCGGGTTTTTCTGGGATCCTCATTGCGGCTCCACCCGGTGTTTTCTTCACTGTTGACCCGCATGCTTCGGAATTTCAGCATCTGAAAATTTTTCTTGTTTCTGCCCATCCGCTCCTGCCGGAACAGGATCGGTCCGGGGCTGGACGCCCTCACGCCGATGGCTACTGCCAGCATAACGGGAGAGGTGAGCAGGATCAGAAAGAGACTTCCCACGATATCCAACCCTCTTTTCATCACGGCATTGAGGACGTGATCCAGGGGAATGGAACGGATATTGATGATCCGGCTATCCCCGATGGTATCGATGGAGGGCTGGGCCGGTATGTAATCATTAAAATATGGTATGATACAGATCCGGATACCGGACTTATCACAGGCGGAGATAATTTTCTGCATAAACTGGGCTTCGTGTATCTCCAGAGTGATTACCACCTCGTCGATCCCCGGTGTGTCCAGGATCTGCTCCAGGTCTTCGTAAGCTCCCAGCCGTTTTCCCAGTTCCGGGCGTTCCACCCGGCTGACATAGCCGTCCACCTGATACCCCAGTTCCGGATGTTTCCGTATGGACTCCAGATACTGTCTGGCGTGGTAACCGTTGCCCACCAGTACTACATGTTTCTGATTGTATCCTTTTTTCCGGAAGTGCCTCAGAATCAACCGCAGGATGATCCTTTTGCCTCCCAGGAATGCAGAGGACAGCACATAATAGATCATCAGTCCGATACGGGATACATCTTCAAATCGCAGGAAATATAAGAACGCCATCAGCAAGAGGACAGAGAGAGCTCCCATCCACAGGATGCGTTCGATCTCGAAAATCACGTTTTTTCTCCGGTCCATCTCATAGAGATGGCCGAAGTGAAAAGCAATGATCTCTGTCAATGCAAAGAGGGCAGCTGCCAGGTAATATCGGGGGTTCCAGACAAACCACAGAGCCGGAGACTCACCGTACATCACAAAATAGCGGATATAGCCTGCAATCAGATAGGTGATGTACAGCAGGATCGCATCGGTTATTACATTCAGAAGATTCAGCACGTGCTGGTTTTCTCTTATCACTGTACTTCCTCCTCTTTCTTCTCGTGGGATTTCCCAAGGTTCTGCCGGGATCCGTTCCGGTTCTGTATCACTTTATTCCTGTTCCGTTTTACAGCTCCACGCCGTTTTCGGCCAGAAGTTTCCGGGCAGATTCCACGGAATCCACGCCGGTTTTATTTTTCACAGGAGCAAACTCATGTTCCCGGACCACTTCATAGGCCAGGCAGTTATCCATCATATGGACCATATCCAGGATCAATGTCTCAAATTTGTATCCGTTTGGGCTTTCTGGTTTGTGAGCCGTACCGTCCGGATCGATATAGGGGATTTTTTTCTCCACCACATGGACGGGCATAAACTGGCTGGCAATCGCCTCCAGGCGGTCCAGGCGGAAGAGATAATTCAGAATGACACCAAAGGAATACAGATAGTTCCCGTCTTCTCCCTTTGCATAATTCATCTCATGGGTCATCTCGTAATACTCAATGATGGAAGGTTTTCCATCTTCCAGGCAGAGTACTCCTACCCGCTCCTCCGGGTCAGCTTTTCGCACGACCTTGGCACCGCTGACATAATTTTCCGTCAGCACAGCGCCGATGAAACAGGGATCAGCGATTTTCTGCAGTACATTATCCACTGCGAAGGCATTGAGCCACTCGATGCCCATCTCCTTTGCCTTTGCCAAGAGGCCGGCATTCATAAAGGAAGAGAACCATCCGCCATTTCCGTTGGGGGAAAGAGCCAGATGATCCGGCGCTTCCATGAGCAGTTTGTGATCGTAATCGGCAGAAGGAGCCATCTCCTGGCGGAAGAACCAGACATATTCCGGATTGTAGCCAAAAAAGTCATGCTCTTTCAGAAAAGAAACCGTCTCATCGTGGTTTTTATCACTGGTCATAATGAAGAAGGGAATCCAGGCTTTTGCCTGCTTTACTACTTCCAGGGTGTTGGCAAAGAGCTGCTCAAAAATATACAGTTCCCGATGGATTCCGATGTTGAAAACCCCCTTCGGGCCAGTGCAGCCAAGCCGTGTACCCTGGCCTCCTGCCAGCAGCATGGCCCCCACCTTGCCGGCGCGGATTGCCTCCAGTCCGGCTTCGGTGTAGACGGCTCTCTTTGCGTCAATATCCGCTGTGCTGACCGCCTCGATGGGAGCAATCTCGCCCCGTCCCGCACTTTCCTCATGAGAGTTCAGCAGATCCAGCAGGCGCCAGTCCACGGCGCTAAGCTGCTTTTCCAGCTTTTCTTTCCCTGCCTCGTCCAGCCGGTCATAATATTCCATCAGATGCATCTGACCGTAGCCTTCCAGTTTTTCCTTTATTCTCTTTTCCATAAGATTCTTCCTCCCACCGTTCTTTCCTCTCCTGTTCCTGCTGACAGTTCATTGTGAATTTTAACGATGTCAGCTCTCACCTACTACAATATTCTTATGGCATCCTTTGGCTCTGCATTTATAATAGGCCGTCGGATCCGTGGGATCCCATTTGTGGCTTCCCTTCAGTTTGATCGCGGTCGGTTTGCCGAAGGGATTCCGGCAGGAACGTTTCACAGAGACCTTCGTGCCCAGTTTGCAGTGGTCGTAGATCCACTTGGAATCCCGGCAGCAGAGACGTACACATCCATGGGAACACTTGGTTCCCAGGTTATTATAGGCGCTGACTGCCAGCGTAGAGTTGTTCTGTTCATGGTAGAATACCGAGTGGAACAGGACTCCGCCATGGATTCTTGTACACCACTGACCATAGCACGGTCCCAGCAGAGTTTTCCAGCGGTATTTAGCCGGAGTGTAGAAGGTTCCGATGGGAGTAGCCTGTCCCGTGGAGCACACAAAGGCTTTCACGGGAACATTGTAGGAATTGCTCCCCGTATCCTTGGCATAGACGGTTACCACATTCTGGTTGTAATCCACTTCCAGATAATACGAACTCTTCGATCCGATGATCTTATCTACATCCGTGATCAGATTTCCATCCGTATCGTAGTAGAATTTCAGGCCGTCCTTCCACTTATAGGTAACTTTGATGATCCCTTCCACACCGGTCTCATCGTATTTACCCAGCTCTTTTTTGCTGCCGTTCAGCTTATAGCCGCAGACCGTATAATAATAGGTAGTATCTCTTTGGGCTGTTGTATCGTCATAGCGGAGTGTCTGGACGGAAGCGAGCCGTTTCCAGTCATCGCTCTTATTCTCTTTTCGATAGATAATGTAACCATCCGCTCCGTATACTTTTTTCCAGGTAATCCGGATGCTGTCCACGCCCATATTCACTGCATGCAGATTCTTCGGGGCCGGAAGCTGGGGTTTTGCCGACAGTCCCTTTCTGGAAGCATCCTTGCTCTCGATCTTCTTGCTTCCGAACTTCACATAGGACTGCACCGTGTAGTAGTAACGTTTTCCGAATTCTACGGTTTTATCTACGTAGTTTGCCCGGATACCCTTCGATAAAGTAACCAGTTTCTGCCAGCTTTCTTTGGTTGTGTTTCTGCGATAGATCACATATCCGTCCACATCGGTTCTCGGTTCCCAGACGATTTTGATCCGGGTCAGACTCTGGGCTTCCACGCTGACCAGCTTCGGTGCATGGACCACTATGTCCTCGGCTGACAGAGAATGTCCGCTCATACCCGTCTCATCCATGTCACTCCATACCCGCTTCCCGTCTACCAGAGCGAAGGAACGAATGGAATAAGTATATTCCACTCCGCTCACGGCACTGCGGTCCACATACTGGGTCTGCGCTGTCTGTTTGCGGACTTCTTTCCAGTCTTCTCCCTCCTGTTTACGATACACACGATATCCATCGGCATCCTCAGCCGCTTTCCAGCGAACTACCAGTTTCGTAGCGGTCAGTCCTTCTACTTCCGTAATAACTGCCGGTTCGGGCTGGCAGCGGGCAGAAATCCCTGTCTCGGAATGGCCGCTCTCCGTATCCTCCTGGGAAGCACTTACAGTATATACATAGGTAGTGCCCAGTTTCAGTCCTTCATCTATATAGCTGACGACACTGCCGTCCGCCCAGCCGATTCGGTTCCACTCAGTCGCTCCCTGCTCTTTCCGATAGATATAGTATCCATCTGCATCCGCCACCGATTTCCAGATGATACAGATCCGCCGCCCGGAGAGGGCTTTGGCATCCCGCAGTTTCGGCACGGCAAGTTCCAGAGAGACAGAAAGGCCCTCGGCGTCCATCTGACTGTAAACTCTTTTAGCCGAGGCATTTAAGGCAAAGGCACGCACTGTGTAGGTATAAGTCGTATTGGTGCTGCAGCTGCTGTCAATAAAAGCAGTCTCCGCCTGTCCTTTCACATCTTTCAGCTTTTCATAGTTTTCTGCCTCGGCTTCTTTCCGGTAGATCCGGTAGCCTTCCGCACCTTCCACGGATTCCCAGGACAATGCCACTTCTGAAGCATTTTTTGCCACGGCTTCTTCCAGTTCCGGGTTCTCCAGGCCGACGTTAATCGTAATGGCAGCCGTAATCGCAATCTCCTCCACTGTGGCGGTAATCACAGCTGTACCTACATGATTTGCCGTCACTTCCACCAGGCCGGTCCGGCTCTCGGACACAGATGCCACATCCGGGGCATCACTCTCCCAGCGAACTTCATAGGGAAGCATCGAACGTTCCGCAAGATCTCCTTCACGGATCACTGCAATCACAGCCGGCTCTTTTGTTCCTTTCGGACCGGGATGGCGCACAGCGGCATTCCCCGCTTCCAGCTCGGTTTTTTCCATACTTTCAGAGGCTGGCGCAGGATCATCCCCTGCTTCTTCTGCCGGTTCCGGTTCCTCCGTCACCGGTTCTGCTTCGGTTTCCACCGGGGCTTCCGTCTCCGGTTCTGTCGGAGCTTCCGTCTCCGGTTCTGTCGGAGCTTCCGTCTCCGGTTCCTCTTCCGGCTCTGTATATTCAGTTTCCGGCTGCGCTGCCTCGGTCGTCTCCGCTTCCGTTTCCTTTTCGGTCTGCGCTTCGGTCGTCTCCGCTTCCGAGCTCTCGGTCATCTCTGATTCCTCTGTCTCAGCTTCCCTGCTCTCAGCTGTCTCAGACTCCTTCGTTTCCGCTTCCGTACTCTCCGCGGTCTCCGACTCTTCCGTCTCTGCTTCGGCCTCTGTGCTTTCCGCCATTTCGGATTCAGTCTCGGCCGCCTCCTCAGTCTCCTCTTCCGGCGTTTCCGCCAGTTCCAGCAGAAGCCGGGTCTTTTCACCTGCCAGAAGTTTCCAGGATTCCGCCTCTATCACTTTTACTTCCTGCTCTTCCTCCGAGATGACTCGTATGGCCGCAGGATATAAATCGTTATTGCCTTCTGCTTTTGCCGGTACGCACAGCGATAACGCACATACACAGCTGAGAACCAGGCTTCCAAACCGCTTCATCCGCATTTCCCGCTTTTTCCCCATATGTCCTTTTCCTTTCATCGTTTATATGCTCATTTCAATGTTTTTTTCGTCGTAAATAATATTTCATCACTCCGTGAACTGCATAAGAAGTAAAGAAACAGGCCGAAACCACCGGATTATATCCCATATACCGGTAAACCCGATACGTCATCCGAGCTGACTTGAGTTTAGTACCAGATTTGCTGTGCCCCATCATACGGTATTTGAGATAGGGCTCCGGTAAGCCAGCGGCTCTCTTATATTTCCGCAATATCTTCAGCCACAGAATGTAATCTTCATGTGCATCGTCATGCTCCATCGGAAACTCTCTGGCCACATCGGTCCGGATCACTGCCGAGGAACAGTTAATCATATTGTGGGAAAGGAGAGAACGATAGGTGATATTCTTTCTGACCGGAATCCGCCGGCCCGTGGAAGTACCGTCCTCCCGGATCAGTTCCCGGCCGGTACAACTCAGAACCACCTTTTCTCTTCTCATCACTTCCAGCTGGGCGGCCAGTTTGCCGCCGGCCCACCAGTCATCCGCATCCAGAAACGCCACATATTTTCCCCGGGCCATCTTCACGCCCAGGTTCCGGGAGTATGCCACCCCCCGGTTGCAATCGTTACGGAAGATACGGATCCTCTCATCCGGGATCCGTTCCGCCAGAGTCTCCTTCACCGGCTTCCCGGAAGCATCATCGATCACCAACACCTCCAGTGGTACATCCTGCGCCAACGCAGAATCCACCGCCATCCGAAGGGTTTTGCCACTGTTGTAGGCTGGAATAATAACAGAAACTACTATCTTATTCATACTTATCTCCTCTGCCTACCTATTTTATAACTCAAATCTGTCCTGAAATACAGTTATTTTTTTTCTTTGTTTTCAGCCGCCGTACGCTGGCCGGGATCTACGCCCTCGGTATTTTCTTTCTGGAACAGTATCTTAAAGGTCAGCATGCAAAGGCGAAGATCCGTCCAGATCGAGTAGTTCTCTATATAGTACAAATCCAGTTTCAGCTTATCATAGGGTGTTGTATTATATTTACCGTACACCTGGGCATATCCCGTCAGTCCGGCTTTTACTTTCAGACGATAGTCAAACTCCGGGATAATCCTCTTATATTGCTCGGCAATCTCGGGACGTTCCGGCCGGGGACCGACCATCGACATATCCCCTTTAAGAATATTGATCAGCTGAGGCAGCTCATCCAGATGCAGATTACGGATCACTTTTCCCACCGGGGTAATCCGGGAATCTTCTTTGGCTGCCAGTCTGGCTCCTTTTTCTTCCGAATCCACCACCATGCTGCGGAATTTGTAAATTTCAAACACTTTTCCATTTAAAGTCAGTCTTGATTGTTTGTAGAAAACCGGACCGCCATCGTATATCACGATGCACAAGGCAATCACCAACATCAAAGGCGACAGTATCAGCAGCATCAAAGTCGCCATCACAATATCCATCAGCCGTTTCACTGCCTGCTGATCTGCCGTCAGGCCATTGTTCCGGAACAGCTGCAGAGCAGTGTCAAACAGATTAATGGTTTCAGAACTCATCATCATGATATCCGAGATTTTAGGAACGGAATAACAACGTATGTTTTTTTCAAAGCAATATTTGAGAAGATCGTTTCTTCTCTGAGCCGGAATGTCTCCCAACATCACCGCACGATAGCGGCTGATGGCTTCCTTGATCTGATCGTCATCGTTTTCATCGATGCATACCGTCTCGCGGACCTGATATTTATCTTTTCTCGTAGAGATCTTTGCTATGATACTGCGGGGGCTCCGGTCCCCATAAACCAGAAGTATTTCTCTCGCCGGATATACCCTTGTGTACAGCCATCGGGCCAGGATAACCCAAAGAAGAACAACCATCAGATCGCAGGCTGTCATACGCAGCAGTGGCATCAGGTGATGACCGAAGAGCCAGTGACCGATCAATGCCAGCTGAACATAGGTGATGGCATTGACAAAGATAACGGCGATAAACTGGGAAAGCAGTACGTCCAGTACCCGCAGATATCCCACTTTCATAGCACCGTATACCTGCTCAAAGAAAAAGAGAAGAATAGCATAAAGACCGAGTATTGCATAATGGCCCCAGCGGTAATACAAAACCCGTATGATATCTCTTTCGTGATAATAAGAGAACCAGAAATAGGCATAAATCGCTGTCAGAGCGATCACATTTATCATAGAAAGAGCAAAGCGGAACAGCCGTTTGTACTTTTCTCTATATTCCATAATACAAGCAATTCCCGGCCGGGATTACTCCCAGCCGGGTTCCTTCCGAGATTATTAGTATTTAGCTCAACGAACCTTGACAGCCAGTCCTTTAGAATTGTAAGAACCATACTTCAGAGAACCATGATTCCAGTAGGCAACCACCGACATATAGTAAGTCTTATTGGATTGCAGACCCGTGGCTGTAAAAGAGCTCGTCTTGGAGGATACGTTCTTCAGTACTTTCCATTTTCCGCCACTCACTTTGCAGAGAATACGGTAACCGTCAGCACCTTTGATTGTATTCCAGGTCAGAGTCGCCTGTTTTGCCTTTGAAGAAACTGCTTTCTTAAGTTCCGGAGAAGGCAGTTTACATACAACTTTGCATCCCGGTCGCTCATAATTACTTAAAACGGCTTCACCTTTTACCACCGTATAAGCATTCACTGCATAGGTGTAGGTCTGCCCGTAGGTCAGTTCCTTATCTGTATAAGTATTTTTCTTTACAGTAGCGATCTTGACCCACTTGCCGTTCTTTTTACGGTGAACAACATATCCGTCAGCTTCTTCTACTTTATCCCATTTCAAAGTGATGGTTCCGTATTTCACGGAAGAGCCGGTCACGTTGCGGGGCGTAGGAACGGTACATGTCCGCGCAATCCCCTTGGGATCATAATATCCCACCAGATGTTCGCCGCCATAGTTTACATAGGCGCGAACCGTATACTTGTAAAGTACACCAACGGTAAGATGTTCTGCACGATATTTGGTATCTTTCGTATCAGCAATCATCTCCCAGTTGGCACTGGTAGGAGTCAGGATATAAACCTGATATCCATCCGCTCCGGGAACTTCACTCCAGAGCAGTTCCTGCGATGTGGCAGAAGTGGCATTCAAAGCAAGGAGCTTTGGCGTATCCGGCACGGTATGGATCGACATCTCATTGCCGTATTCTCCATACACGGTGCGCTCATCCACTTTGTACAGCGCACGCACACGATAGGTAAAAGTCTTATCGTAACCAGGCACATCGTCCGTGAATTTACCGGTCTTCGTCGTGCCCACCAGTTCCCAACTGCTGCCGGCGCTCTTACGATAGACCTCATAGCTGTCTGCACCACTGACGGCTCCCCAGCGAACCTTTACCACACAGTAACGGTTGGTTACTACGCTGGTAAGCTTCGGCTTCGCCGGCTGTACATAAACCGCACAGCTGCCGGAACTGTTTCCGACTTTCAGGCTGATCGTGGCTTTTCCGCCGGCCACAGCCTTTACTGTACCGTTGTTTACAGAGGCAATATCGGAATCCGAAGAGCTCCAGGAAACCGATCCGTTCAGAGCTGCATCTTTCTTATAGGTCAGAGTCTTGGTTGCACCGACGGCCAGCTCTACATTCTTTTCGGAAAGTACAATCGAGCCGTCATCACTGGATTCTCCGTCGCCGTCCAGCGGAACCACGTCACTGGGGTAATATTTGACGTCATCCCTGGTCTTGCTACGGATCAGTTTGTATCTACGCTTCACAAAATACTTCGTGTACAGCTCGGCCAGGGATTTGCTTCCACCCTCGCCCCAGCGGGTCCACTTCGTCTTGGGAGGCGTCTGTTCCATAATATCTACATAAACGATGTTTCCATCCTTGTAACCGATGTCGCTGACCATGACTACATGGCTGCCGGACAGTACCAGAGCATCTCCGATCTCCATCCCATATACGCTCTGTGTCGCAACTACATTTGCATATCCACCGATGGATCCGGTCCACTGACGGGACGGAAGGTTCCATGCCCAGGATACAAAGGAGCTGCAATCGCAGGAATAATAGGGAGAAGTGTAGGAGCCGTTGCTCCCGCGTCCGGTATACATCAGGCTGCTGCTGTCTGCCGCAGCTGATACAAAATCTTCCAGAGAATATCCCCAGGGAGTATATTTGCCACTCTTGGTAGGCTGTCCATAAGGAAGTCCCTGATAGGTTGTGCCTTCGTCAAAAGTCATGCCTGCACTGCTGGCACCTGTCCAGGCCTTGATTGTCTTCTGTGCGGTCCATTTCACTTCGTGCTGCTGTCTGGCGCGCTTTACCATGTTGCGCTGTCCATCCGAAACAGAGGAATCGTTCAGTATGGATTTGGTCCCGGAAGACGCGGCTGCCTGAACTGCGGTCGCGCTGGCCGCTGCAATCCCTGTGCGGGCTGCTTCGGCTGCATTTTCTTTGCAGATCTCACAATCATCCGAATGTACCGCTGCTGTCACAGCCTGCATGGCACCTGCCTCATTGCCCAGAGTGTAGCTCTGAATGGCAGCAGAGGTAAATCCATGGAACAGGTCGTGAATGCGAACCTGATAATCTTTTCCGCCGGCCGACAGGATCAGATAGTCATTGTAAGTATAGAACTTGGTAACTTTAGACCGGATCTTTGTCTTGCCTGCATAGAGTGTATAATTGCGGAAAGATCCTTTCGCAATGATCATGCCATACTCGGTAGGGATGAAATGCTGGATCTTGCCGTCCCTGACAGAGGCAGTATTGCTGCCGGCTCCTTCTTCTCTTGTGAAGACGCTTCCGCCAGCCAGGAAATAGCATGTGCCATCTTCGTCCACATACATCTCGTCAATCGTTTTATTCGTGGTGAAACATTTTGTCTTTACACCGCCCTTTACAGGGATGCGGTAAACCACGGAACCGGTATTCCGGGATACGGTATAATAGATATAACCGCCGATGACATTGATGTTCTCCGCCTCATCCGAGCTTACGCGGGCGGATTTGGAACCGTTGGACGTATAAAGGCTGCCGCCTTTTTCCATATCTGCATAATAGGAACGGCCTGAAGTGTCCGATGCCAGGACACCCCCGTTCATAATATTCTCACTGCTGTTGCCCAGCGTCAGAGCATCGGCTTTCGCGGTACCGGCGCCGCCTGCAAGCAGGATGGCAGCAGCAGCTGCTATAACAAATTTTCTCACGCTTCTTCTCATAATAACCCCCATGGTAGAGCCGATACAGCTCTCCAATTGTCACCTCACGGTGCTGCGTTGCAACTATAGACTACCACTCTTTCCGGGATACGTCAAGATGTTACACAAATTTTACATAGTTATTTCCCACTTTTTTTATATTTAAAACCTTAAATATTCGTTGCAAACCCCGGTTTTTATGATATACTTGTTAACGCGGTTATAAAAGCCGTCGCGGAATTTAGTGGACGAATTTCGCAATAATTATTTCATATTTGCGAGCGCATTTTTACATTATTAAATATTTTGCAAATATTTATCTTCTATCAAGAACGCCTCGGCGTTCTTGCCGCGCCGCGTAAGGTGCGAAGCACCTTCCTTATTGCGCGGCTGCGATCCGCCGGAGGCTTTAAT
>CAMOYN010000039.1 GCA_946630035.1 uncultured Lachnospiraceae bacterium | reverse complement strand
GATTGGTGATGGCGATCAGCGTCTTTCCGATGAGCTGTTCCGGCTCATAGAAAGCATGAATTCCGCTTAAAATAACGCGTTTTTCGTCTGTTCCGTCATCCAGGACGAACTTCAGAAGCTTCTTGGACTTCGGCACAGCCTCGCACTCCAGAACCTTTACAGCACGGAAATCGGACTTGCTGAAGGTCTCAAAATCTACATAGTCCTTGAACAGCGGTTCGATCTCAACCTTGCTGAAATCGATGGGCTCAGCCGGTGCTGCGAACGGATCTGCCGGTGCTGCAACAGCCTCTTCAGAGGCTTCAGAGCTTACACCATTTCCCTCACTTCCGGTCTTAATTGACTTCATTGTCGGGAAGAGCAGAACGTCGCGGATGGCCTGTGCATTTGTCAGCAGCATAACCAAACGGTCAATGCCGTAACCGATACCGCCTGTGGGAGGCATACCGATCTCCAGGGCATTCAGGAAATCTTCGTCGGTATGGTTGGCTTCTTCATCGCCGGCTGCGGCCAGTTTATCCTGCTCGGCAAAACGTTCTCTCTGATCGATGGGATCGTTCAGCTCGGAGTAGGCATTGCACATCTCGCGTCCGTAGATGTAAAGTTCAAATCTTTCCACCAGCTCGGGATGACCCGGTTTTTTCTTGGTCAGGGGAGAAATCTCGATCGGATGATCGCACACGAAGGTGGGCTGAATCATCTTCTCTTCGCAGTAGGTCTCAAAGAACAGATTGATGATATCTCCCTTTTTATGCCGGTCTTCGTACTCGATATGATGCTCATCTGCCAGTTTTTTCGCTTCCTCATCAGTGGCTACCTGGCTGAAATCAACGCCGGAATATTCCTTTACAGCGTCCAGCATGGTCACTCTGGTGAAGGGTTTGCTCATATCGATCACGGTACCGTTATATTCGATCACGGCGCTGCCGCAGACTTTCTCTGCCAGATAGCGGAACATGCTTTCCGTCAGCTCCATCATGCCTTCATAATCGGTATAAGCCTGATAGAGTTCCATCAGCGTAAACTCCGGATTGTGACGGGTATCTACACCCTCATTGCGGAATACGCGGCCGATCTCATAAACCCGCTCCAATCCACCAACAATCAGACGTTTCAGGTACAATTCAAGGGAAATGCGGAGTTTCACGTCTTCATCCAGGGCGTTGTAGTGGGTCTCAAAAGGACGTGCTGCCGCGCCGCCGGCATTGGGAACCAGCATGGGGGTCTCCACCTCCATAAAACCTCTTCCGTCGAGGAAGTTCCGGATCTCCTTGAGAATCTGGGAGCGCTTTATGAAAGTTTCTCTGGATTCGGGATTCATAATCAGATCTACATACCGCTGACGGTAACGCATATCTGTATTTGTCAGTCCATGAAACTTCTCCGGAAGAACCTGGAGGCTCTTTGTCAGCAGTACCACTTCCGATGCATGTACCGAAATCTCACCCGTCTTTGTTTTAAAAACTTCGCCGGTAATGGAAATGATATCGCCGATATCGAACTTTTTGAATGCCATGTAGGGGCCTTCACCGATCGCGTCCCTGGCAACGTAGGCCTGGATATCGCCCTTCAGATCCCTGACATTGCAGAAGGATGCTTTTCCCATCACCCGTTTGAACATCATGCGGCCTGCAATTGTTACGGTCTTTCCTTCCAGTTCTTCAAACTGCTCTTTAATTTCAAGACTATGATGTGTGACATCCACCTTGGTAATCAGAAAAGGATCGTTACCTTCGGCCTGAAGGGCGGCGAGCTTTTCTCTTCTTACCTGTCTCTGCTGATTGACATCCTGCTCCGGTCTGGGAGCCTTGTTCGTGTTTTCTGACATACGAGAATCATCCTCTGTTTCTTTAGCTGTTACAACGGATACTTTAATATATTTAGTTGGCTTTCTGAATCTGGAGAACCTGATACGTCATCATGCCTGCCGGTGTCTCCACTACGATCTCATCGCCAACCTTTTTCCCCAGGAGAGCTTTTCCGATCGGAGAGTCATTGGAAATCTTTCCGCTCAGGCTGTTGGCCTCCTGAGAACCTACAATATAGAAATCCATCTCTTCGGCATACTCTTTATCGTATACCTTTACCCGGTTTCCGATATTGATGCTGTCTAAATTGGCCTCATCCTCGTCCACCACTTCTACGTTCTTGAGGATATTTTCCAGTTTATCGATCTCGTTCTCATTATCTCTCTGAGCGTCCTTGGCCGCATCGTACTCTGCGTTCTCGGACAGGTCTCCCTGCTCTCTTGCTTCCTTCAGTTTCTCAGCGATCTCTTTACGAGCCACTGTTTTCAGATATTCCAGCCGGGCTTCCCTCTCCCGCAGACCGGCACTGGTCATAATATATTTCTCTGCCATGATATAGGTTCCTCCCCATTTCATAATTAGATGAAAAAACATCGAAAACACAGGCTGCAATATGCGATAGCCTGTGCTTCCGAACATTGTGCATTATTATACATCCTGTGGAAAATCATGTCAACCGGTTTTTCTTATATCGTGATTTTTGCCACGCATCCTTCCAGGTCTTCCAGGCTCTGTATATGATTACTCTGCTCCCTGAGCCGGGAGGAATGAGGCATACCGGCGGTATACCAGGCAATGTGCTTTCGCATCTCCCGCATGGCAACCGCTTCGCCTTTCACTTCGGCCAGGAGTCGTCCGTGCCGGAGTATCATGGCCTTTATTTCATCCCGCTCCGGTGCGGGGGCATTTTCTCCCCGGAGTCCCCGGCGGATGCGGCTAAAAATCCAGGGGTTTCCTCTGGCAGCCCGGGCGATCATCACCCCGTCACACCCGGTCTCCGAAAACATACGGGAGGCATCCTCTGCATTTCGTATATCTCCGTTTCCGATCACAGGGATGGACACCGCTTCTTTTACCTGTCGGATGATATCCCAGTCGGCCTGTCCGGAATAATACTGAACCCTTGTCCGTCCATGTACCGCAATCGCCGCTGCTCCTGCATCCTCCAGACGCCGGGCCAGCTCCGGTGCATTAATATGGGCCTCATCGAATCCTTTCCGTATTTTCACCGTCACCGGATGATGAACCTTATCTGCGATGGCTTTTACGATCCGGGCTGCGAGTTCCGGATTCTGCATCAGGGCTGATCCCTCCCCGTTATTCACCACCTTGGGAACCGGGCAGCCCATGTTGATATCTATAATTTCATATCGGTCTTCGATCATCGCTGCCATCTCTGCCATCAGATCCGGCTCCGATCCGAACAGCTGCACAGCCAGCGGAGACTCCTCCGGCTGTCGCTGCAGCAGTTCCGCGGTATTTTTATTTTTATAATACAACGCCTTCGCGCTGATCATCTCTGTGCAGAGAACATCCGCTCCCTGTTCTTTGCAGAGAATCCGAAAAGGGAGGTCGGTTACACCTGCCATCGGCCCGAGAAACAAGGGCTTTTCCAATTCGTATGTTCCCAGTCTCATTCCGTCTCTTCCGCCTCTTCATCTTCGTGGAAGGGTTGTTTTAAGAAAACGGTCTTATAATAGGTTTCCAGTCCCTGAAGAAGTCCGGCTTTTTCTCTCTGTATCTCGCGAATCTTCAGCTCACTTCCGATCTCATCAAACAGATAGTCTGCGTCATCTTTGGATACATTCAGCGTAAGGGTTCCATCCTCCAGGAACTCCAGGGTGAGAACGCCGCCCACGTCTTCCACAAACAGTACACACATAATCTGCAGTTCCTGCCGTACTCTCTCCGGGAGCCGCTGAAACTGTTCATTTAAATAATATTTCTGAAGATACGAATTCGCTCCGCACAATACTGTATTTTTTTTCATCTGGTTCCTCCGTCCCCATCACATCACACATACTGATACAATCCACGGACGCTGACTTCTCCTCCCAGGATCTCCTGAATCTCTCCCTGATCGTCCTTTACCAGAAGGGCGCCCTGGGGACTGATTCCCAGGGAAGTCCCGGTCCACTCCTCCTGTCCGGAAAGGATCCGTACCTTTTCTCCCTTCCCGGCCAGACAGCTATTATATTCATCCTGGAGGAAGGACAGGTCCAGTTTCTCTTCAAATATCCTGTAGGCTTCCACAAACTCTTCCATCACAAGGCATGCCAGTTCAGCGCGGGAAAATTTCCTGCCGGTTTCCAGATACAGAGACGTTGCCTTATCTGCCAGCTCTGCTTCAAACTGGTTCTGCTGTACATTGAAACCCATACCGACAATAATCTGGCGTATGGAAGCGGACTCCAGGGTCATCTCCATCTCGGTCAGAATTCCGCAGATTTTTTTATGATTCAGTACTATGTCATTGGGCCATTTAATCTGAGCATCCACCCCCGCCAGTCTTTTAAGAGCCCGTTTTCCGGCCAGAGCGGCAATCAGTGTCAGCATAGAAGCCTTTCCCGGCGGGTAAGAGGGTTTTAAGACAAAACTCATGGCAAGGGAAACGCCCGAAGGGGTCTCCCAGTGCCGGCCCAGCCGTCCTTTACCGCTCTTCTGAGCATCGGCTACCACGAGGGTTCCTTCCGGGGCACCGCTTTCTGCCATGCGAGATGCCTGAATATTGGTGGAATCTGTCACCGGATAAACGGCGAGGGGCGCATCTTTCCAGAGATCCCGCCGCCGGCTTCCGATCTCCGCTTCGGTCAGCACATCCGGTGCCGATACCAGACGATATCCCCGGTTCGTCACCGCCTCTATCTCATAGCCTTCTTCCTTCAGGCTCCGAATCGCTTTCCATACGGCAGTGCGGGAGACCACACATTTCTCACAGATTTCCTGTCCGGATACATAATCCTTTTCCTCCCGCAGCATGGTAAGAATCTTTCTTTTCATATCAGACGTTCCTCTCCTTATCTCCACCACAGGCAGACACCGCTCACAACCGCACAGATCAGGAACAGCAACCCAATCAGGATGCATACCACTCCTGCGCCTTTCTGGTTTCTGCGGTAACGGTCCGGCCGGAAACGTATTTTTGCCGTCAGAAAATTCGCCAGAGCTGCCAGTAAGAAAACAACAGGGAATCCCCTCATGCCGGAAGGGTCCCAGAGAACCGACAATACCAGGGCTGCGCCACAGCCCAGAAACAGAATTATATATAAAAAACTACATAGCTGCTGAAATGCCCTAGGATTATGATTCATATAGATTCTGTCGCACTCCTTCCATGGGATTTCTGTGATACAAAACACAGCCCAGCAAAAATCCAAACAGCAGACCGCTGATATGGGCTGCATTGTTGGTTGAACTACTTACAAACCCAGAGTATACCGTCAGACCGGTGAGGATCAGCATCTGACGTTTCCCTATCCCCTCGATCTTCCCATGACTTTTCACAATCCAGGCAAACAGGCCTCCGGTAATTCCCAGGATGGCTCCGGACGCCCCGGCCGAGATCGCTTCTATCCCTATGAACTGATAGAACCAGACCGTAAACAGATTGGCTCCGGCACCGCTCAGCATATATATCAGAACAAAACGTATTTTCCCGGCCGCCCGCTCCAGCCGCTGGCCAATCACAACCAGCATCAGAAGATTGTTCATCAGATGAGCTGCTCCGAAATGCAGGAACATGGCACTGATCAGCCGAAAGTATTCTCCCTCTTCCAGAACTGAGGGCGCATATAATGCACCATGGGTAAACATAAAATAGCTGTCTTCGGTCGAGCCGAAAAGTTCCAGCACAATAAATATCAGGAGATTCACCGCAGCCAGCAGTACTGTAGCGGCCGGCAGTGATCTCCAATCCCTCTCACTATCCATAACTGTCACCAAAATCTGCTTTTTTTCTCAGTGCAGACTCCACAAATGGCCTCTGCACTTTTATGGCAGTTATCAGAATAGCATTATCCCTTGCCGATTGTCAACTTGTATCCCTGTTACTCATAGTGGTATTTGACATCCGCCAGAATGATTTCATCTCCCGTCTTCAGAGGATACCAGGCATCCGGGAGCAGGCGAACACCGTTTACATATGTACCATTCGTGGAATGACAGTCTTTAATCCGGCAGGATTCATCCTGATATTCAATACATGCATGTACCCGGCTGACGGTCTCCTGGTAAACCCCGGCATCTGCCTCCCCGAGACTCTTGCCGATGATAAAGGGAGTTTTATTGATACGTATCTCCGGGCTGAAATCGTCATCCTCCGGAATCAGGCGATGCAGTCCATGCCAGTAATCCCCCTCTACGGAGAGTATAACGGTCTCACCCTCCGCTGCATCTGTCTTCGGAGGGAATCCGGTCTTATATCCGAAAGATAGCTCTGTTTCTTCACGTCGGGTCGTTTTCCGGTCCGTTCCTCTGACAGACGCCGGCTCCCGTGCTTCCTCTGCTTTTTTCCAGTGGTTCTCTTCCGCCTGCTTTTTTCGGCTGTCTCTTAACCTGATCAGAACACTCAACAGTATGGCCAGTGCTCCGAGTGCATAACGCCAGTCGAAATAACCGTCCCTTACATATATATATCCGCACAGCAGCAACAGGATTATTCCGCCCAGCAGCAGTAAAACAGAGAGAACATTGCTTTTTGCCCTGGTTTGCTTTTCCGGTATCCGGGTTTCTTCCGGAATTTCATAATCAGAAAGAGTCCCCGGCGAAGTCATCTCCGTCCGCCCGGTCTTCTCTTCAAACTGTACATGGCCAATCACCTGCATCAGATCTTCAAAGCGGTAAAATCCACTGCCGCTGATCCGGAACAATTCATAGGCAGCCTCTACACCTCTGGCATCCTGGTGATCAATTTTATTCAGGCAATACTGCACCAGCGATTCCAGCTGGGGAAAAAACTCTTTCTGGCTGTCCGGATGGCAGCAGAAACGAATCCCGGAAAAATCCGGAAGTGCATAGATACAGGCGGGGTCCAGGATCAGATGATCTTCCTCCAGCAGGCAGTCTTCCATCTCTTTCAGAGCGCAGGAAAGCCCCTGAAACAGAATCCGCAGCTCCTCAAATTTCATCGGTCGTTTTTCCAGGAGATCCTCCAGGGAATGACAACCCGTTATGTCAAAGCGAATCTCTTTCTCCTCGTCCCTGTAAAAAAACTGAACCGGCAGCAGATGTGCCGGTTTTTCTTCCATCAATATTCTCCGTACATAGCTGTCCTGAGATATTTCCATATCCATCATCATCCATGTATGATTTAATTCACGTTTATACCGAATATCCATGTAATCCTCCAAAGTAGCCTCTTACTTTGCCTTCCTGTGTATGACGCGCATCCACGAAACCGGATGACGAATCTTCCGTTCTGTCTCCAGAAGGAACGGTTCCTGTTCATTCCTTAATATAGAGGGCATATTACAGGAAATGGTTACTTTTCCTGTGCGGACCATCGTTTTCAGACCGGATGGGTTCAGGAGAAAGAAGCCGTCAGCCTCCGGAGGGCGGGACCCTGTGGCAGAGGAGTCTTCGGATATCCGGATACAGCTTTCTGCCATCCATGCCTTTACGCGCACCAGGTCGGTCTGATAAAAAGTAAATCTGAGAATCAGAATCCATACCAGTAAAAATATCACCATGAGAAAAGAAGCTTCCACCGTAAAACTCCCCCGGAGTCGGATTTCTCTAGGAAATCGGTCCGAATCCATTCGGTTCATCTCCTCACCTGCTTTCTATAACAAGGGCTGCCAGAGCATCCATGAAAACAAAAGAAAAGGAGCAAAGGGGATCTCGTCCCGCTTTTGCTTTACCAGAAAAAACATCCCTGTCACAGCCCCGCATAACAAGGCAGTAATTACGATGAGACTGGTTTCTTCCAGCCGGAATCCCAGTCCCAGGCAGCCGGCCAGAAGAGCATCCCCTTCTCCCAGAGCCTCCTGCGTCATGCAGGACATCCATGCCATGCAAATTCCGGGAATCAGCGCCTGTATTCTTTCCCAATTCTCCCATTCCGCTCCGCACCCGGAACATACAATCGCCAGGAGGCCGAGCCAGGAAAGGGACAACTGCCGGTTCTTTATATCCTGCCACGACAGAATCATCAGCACTCCGGTGATCATCCATTTAATTGCCACAATGACTGCAGGGCCTCCTTCCTCCCGTCTCGCTCAGAGGAACGGAGCGAATCCTGCGTTTCAGACCGGAACAATCCCGGGTGATATGATACCGGTTTCCTTCCGGTGTAATATAGAGGATTCCGGGAACATGGGAAACCTGGGCACAGTATTCGCAGGGATAATACTTCGATCCATCCCGGCTTCTTGCTCCAGCCAGGGAAGAGGAGGATATTTCCCGAACGGTCAGATCCAGATGATAACAGCCAATATCTCTGTGATATACCGTTCCGCTCTCCGTGATAAAAACGACCGGATCCGCTGTTCCGGATCCCTCCTTTTCATCATTATCAACACATTGCATGCCGGTCCAGCATCTGCGTCTGCTGGTCTGGGAGACCGGAAGCGTAAAGATCCGCCCGGGCACCCCGGGAAATTCCAGACGGTAATGCAGCGTCAGACAGATATCCCTGGTTTTGTCCCATGTTCCGCTGACAAAAATCCCTCCGCTCCCGCCGCTGACATGTCCGGCTCTGAAGGCGTCTCTTCCGACTTTATATACAACCCATTGCCTGGCGGCACTTTTCCAGGCAGCCGAACCGATCGCTTTGGGAAAAGATACCTCCCCGTCATCCAGTTGAAAGCGGTCCTGTGCCGCATTCAGAAGAAATGACTGCTGGGCCATCATGCCTGTCACCTCATCCATGGCAAACTGAATCCGGACATGCAGAGCTAATGCCGAGAAAAACAGCCAGAAAACCCATATCACCATCAGGGACAGCGGAAGTACGATCGCCGCCTCCACCGTCATACTTCCCCCGAGGGAGGTGCACACGGATGTCTTTTCCCTTCCGCTGAACAGGAAATTCGATTTATTTTCGTTCCTCCCTTGTCTGGGATGCTGAGGGGGTATTAACACGCTTTGTCTGGGGAGAGCTGTTTTGGAAAATTCTCTATGCAACGCCTTCAAAGTTCGACAGTTTCGGGGAAAAGACATCCCTGTACACCTCCTTTCTTTATGGAATTCTTTCTGCGATATAGGAAAAACCAGTACTTTTACGGACAAATCCTGTTTTCTTTCCTCCTTTTACCAGGAATCCATACAAGGGGGAAAACAGAAGACGGGAAGAAGCAGTGACCCCGAGCCTTCCTTCCACCATACAGGAGTCCATCCGGAACCGGCGGTCCAGTCTCCGGATATTCCACTGTATAACATCCATAGCCCGATAAGAAAGAGAGCTCAGAGACTGATAATACAGGCAGATCCTGAGATAATCTTCATACGCCATCCCATCTTCCCTGCTTCCACTTCGCCGGTCCGCCTCACGCCATCCATCTGCCGCATTTTCCAGGGACAGCTGCCAGTCCGCTTCCTCTTTGATCAGCGGTACGAATCCCCCATCCAGAAGGATGCGGATATCTGCCAGCCCTTCAGAAAAAGACCAGGCCGTCGTCAGAAGTTTCACCACGGTTTCAACCAATGCCGCATTCCCTGTCCATCCGACAGCCAGAAAAGCGGCCTCCCTGAGGATCTGCTGTTTTAAGGGGAACCTCCCCAGCGAATGCATATTTAATGCGGTCCGGATCCAGAGTATCCGGACTACCGCACTCCGGAGATTGGCTTCGTCGGTCGTCTTTCCCCCGATCAGATATTCCAGTTCATAGTAAGGTGGGGCCGATATGTTCTCTGAACGGAAAGAATGCATATGCCGCATCAGATATTCCCGGAACAAAAGGCTGCTGCCGGAGCCCTTTCCCACACTCCGGACGCAGCGTCCCTTTTGAGACGACGACATGGAAGACGGGAGGTTCCCCGAAGGGATCCGGCTCTTTGAGATTACTTTCCCCTTCGGTACAGCGACTCCGAGAATTCCTTTTTTCAAAAGTTCTCTCACCGCAGCCAGCAGGCGAAGATACTTCTTCCCCTTTTTCATATCCTGCTGTCGCTCACGTTCTTCCTGCCCGGAGTCCGGCAGATCCTGCGCACCCTCTTCGCTTCCGGCTGCCTGCTCCGTCAGAGCCTCTTCTTCCTCTCGTCTTTTTGCTTCTTCCTCCCGCCTTTTCTGTTCTTCCTGCAGAGCATTTTTCATGTCTTCGTAGTTTTGAAACAGATCCTGCGACTTCATCGTGTCCTTCCGGCTGTTTTCTTCCAGAATATTCCGAATATCTGCATCCTGGCTCTTTCCTGCCTCTTCCTTCACCAGATCGGTCAGCAGGTTTCCTGCTGAGGCCTTCATTGCCTGGGTCGCCAGTTCCCGGAAAACCGCGCCGTTTTCATCCGTAAGCATCACCATCTGTGTCCAGGCGGCTGATTGGGGAACGAAGGCTGTCAGGGAGCCGGCGGCACTCTCTGCCTGTCCCCAGGCTCCCACATATTCTTTCGTTTCCTCTTCCAGCGAACTCATATCTTTCCCGGGGATCAGTCTTCCATAGAGCTGGTATTCTTCTGCGAGAGGCGCATGATACGCTGCAAAGACAGACTCAGCGGCAGCGGAAGTTCCTGCCTGAACCATATACTCGATTGCCTGCTGTCTCCCATACTCTGTACAGATTCCGACAACAGCCAGTGTAAGAATCATCACCAGGGCTGCAAATATGGTCATACTGCCACGAAGCTTTTTCTGTTTTTTCATTTCCATCATTTCAAAACATTTTTGGTGTTCTGCGTAATGGTCTTGAATATGGTATTCACAATACCTGTCAGCTGTGTTTTAAAGATCAGGACCAACGCGATCAGGACTACCAGAATCAGGATCAGTTCCACGACGCCAACCCCTCGATTATCTTTCCAGAAACTCACTTTTTCTTCTCTTTCCTGTCCTTCGGGACACCCTCTTACATCTTCCATTACGCCTCCTTTCCTCCCTGCCGCCTTACCCGAAGGAAAGCATGGCAGGTATCATCAAAATCACCAGAACCAGCGAAAACAACAGCATCATGGGCAGAAGAAGTTTCGAAGAGGCTTCTTCCCCCAGTTTCTTCGCGGTTCTCAGCCGCTCTTCCAGTGCCTGTTCGGACTCTTCCTTCATTAACGGCAGCAAACCTCTGCTGCCTTTTCTGAGATTCGACTCCAGCAGGTTTGCCAGTCTGAGATAGGACGGAAGCCGGCACCGTTTGCCAAACTCCCTGTATACTTCTTCTTCTGACGTTCCCTGTCCCAGTGAATTCCAGGCATAGCTCATTTCTTCATAAACAGCCCTTTTCTTTCTGCCGGAGAGAAGGGAACGCCGGTAGTTCATAACCATGCGCTCCCATGCTCCCCGGACGGTAAGGCCAGCTCCCATCAATACCGTAAGCCCGGCAACCAGTTCGGGATAGGAAAGCATCAGTTCCTTTTCCCGCTGTTTTTCTTCTTCTTTTTTTCTCTGTTCCGGAAGCAGCCAGAGAGCCGTTCCGACCAGACATCCGCAGACGACCAAAATCAGTGGCGGAAAAGAGTTCTCTTCCTGGTATAAAACCGGAATCCCATCGACCTCCTCCGGAAGATCGATCTCGGGATCTTCTCTTTTTTTCGCCGACAGAGATATCTGCTCTGATAAGCGGTTCCAGACCGAATTCCGGTCCGGATCTTCCCCCGGGCAGAGAATGGCTGTAATCCTGCCTTCCCAGCTTCGCTCTTCACATTGAAGAACCGCTGTCAGGATCACCTCCGTCTTTTTATCCCTGGGCAATGTCACCCTGCCGTTATAATCAATCAGTTCCGGATCACTGGTATCCCAGGTTACAGAGATTCCCGGCTGCGGTGTAGACTCCGGGAGATTCAGATCTTCCCGGATATGACTCCAGTCTGTATTGTTTCCGAGCGAATCATTTTGCAGATACTCCCACGCGGCTTCTCGTGCGCTTACCC
This sequence comes from uncultured Lachnospiraceae bacterium, assembly GCA_946630035.1. GTDB lineage: Bacteria > Bacillota > Clostridia > Lachnospirales > Lachnospiraceae > UBA3305. Next base: position 2,528 of record CAMOYN010000039.1, on the reverse strand, counting down.
ACTCCGCATCGGTATAGCGGCGGCTTTCAACCGTGAGAGGTATCTCGTATGTGTCGCCGTCATATGTGATCACAAGGCCTGCTTCCTCTTCCTCTTCTCCTACTTCGGGTCTTGAAATCACAGGATCCATACCTTTCTTGTTGCAGGTACCCGCAAATACCGCCAGTACCAGTCCCCCAAGGAGACAGACCGCAACACCTCTGAGCCTTTTTTCATCCTCCCTCTGCAAGGATTCTCTCCAGTCATTCTCCGGATGAAGAAGAATTTCCCTCTCCTGTCTTTCCGGAGCAATCGGCGGCAGACCGATCCACCTTCGAATCCTGTAATAAGCAGATGCCATTCCTTTACCGAATGCCATATCGCATTACACCTCGATCCTGAGAATCCGGTGTCCCAGATAAATCGCTGCTCCGTAGACAATCAGACAGAGGGTCATAATCATGCGGCCACCTGCCCCCTGATACAGCGGATCCGTATATCCGGGGCTTCCCAGATTGATATAGAGCAGCATCAGAGCCGGCATAAGACACATTATGTTCTGCTCGAGTCTTTTGGCTGCTACCAGTGTACGGATCTCTTCCTGAACACGGATTCTTCGACTGATCGATTCCGCGGTATCCCGCAAAATCGGCCCCAGATTTCCACTGGAACGGCGGGCGGCAGCAAAAACCTCTGCAAACTGTTCAATCTCCGGCACTCCACTCCGACCTGCCAGATCCTGCACGGCCCTCTCGGATGTCTGTCCGGAGGAGAGCTTCCTGCATAAGGTATGCAGCTCCTGCGCAATGACAGAATCTGCGCCGTAGAGACTCTCCATCTCCCCCGCCGCTTCCTTCCATGCATTCTCCACCGAGTATCCCGCCGAGATAGCAGCAGCCGCTGACAGAACTCCGTCTTTAAACTGAGACGCCAGCTGCTCCCGCTTTCTGACTGCCAGGCGCTTCTTCATGGTAAGCGGGACCAGGAGAACCGCCGGGAGAAACAGGAAAATGACCCTCTCACTCCGATAAAACAGCCACGCCACTGCCAGATCGAATACCAGTCCTTCCAGACTATACCGGATCCACTGAGTGACAGACAGCGAGCAGCTCCTGTAATCGTTTCCTGTTTCCTTCATCCCCGGCAAGTTCCATCTTCCGGATTCTCCGGAGCGGATTCCCCGCAGGCGCCAGCTTTTCTTCTGCTTCTTCGTATTGAAATAACGGCTGCGTCCGAATCTCGCCTTCCTCATATCCCTCTACCTCCACCACAGACAGCACCCGCCGTCTTCCGCCCCTCACCCGTCCAAGATGCACCAGAATCTCGACGGAAGAGGCAATCTGCTGACGGATCGCCGCCAGCGGCAGTTCTCCGGCCATCAGTACCATGGTTTCCAGCCGGGACAACATATCCTCCGGACTGTTGGCATGGGCGGTGGACAGAGAACCATCATGCCCGGTGTTGAAGGCCTGAAGCATATCCAGTGCCTCCGCACCTCGAACTTCGCCCACGATCAGACGAGTGGGCCTCATCCGGAGAGCGGTCCGGATCAGATCCCGTATGGTCACCGCGCCTTCTCCCTCAGCATTGGCATGCCGGGTTTCCATACGGACCAGATTCGGAATTCCCTGGATCTGCAGCTCCAGCGAATCCTCAATGGTAATAATCCTCTCATCCGAAGGAATATACTCGGATAACGCATTTAAAAAAGTCGTTTTTCCGGATCCGGTACCACCGGAGATCAGCAGGTTATAGCCGGATTCCACCAGTATTTCCAGAAACTCCGCCGCTTCCCGGGAGATACTCCCCCACCGGATCAGGGTTTCCATCCGGATCGGCTCGGCCGGGAATTTACGTATGGTAAGAATCGGTCCGTCCGGAGCCACCGGCGGGAGTACGGCATTCACACGGGAACCATCCGGAAGTCTCGCGTCCACGATCGGAGAGGCGGTATTCACCGCCCGGTTCACCCGGGATACGATCTGCTGGATCACGTCCTCCAGACGTTCCCGTGAAGAAAATCTCCCGCTCCAGAGTTCCATCTTCCCGTCTCGTTCCAGAAAGATCTGAAACGGACCGTTCACCATAATCTCTGTCACAGTGTCATCCTCCACCAGCTCCTGCAGTACATCCAGCCTTCGCAATGAATCAAACAGACGTTTTCGGTAGAATGAACGGCTTCGTACCGTCATCTGGTTCTTTGGTCCCTCTTCCAGCAATACCCGGTCAATTTCTTTCCATATATCCGCATCTGAAAACTCTCTGGTTACATTCAGTGACGTCTGGATTTTTTCTCTCAGTATCTGCTCCAGCGCAATATCCAGAATTTCCTCTCCCATCCGGACGAATCCCTCTCTTTCCATGGCTGCCCTTGCTGAAGGTGCTGTCAGCTTACTACAGAGCAGCCCAGAAGTCCACAAACTTTTTGTCACAATTTTTGTGACAAATCCACACTTTTCAATTAGTTTGTGACATTTTCTGCTTATTTTCAGGACTATTTCCCCTGTCATTTAACGAAAAACCATCATTTCCCCTCGTTTGTCATCTCT
>CAMOYN010000038.1 GCA_946630035.1 uncultured Lachnospiraceae bacterium | reverse complement strand
TGCCATGCGGCACCCCGCACACGGCGCGCAAGACTCGCAAGCGAGTCTTGAACTCATAGGAAATTTCCTATGAGATAAAAACACTCCGTGAGGATGCGCAGATGCGCGTATAAGGAATTTTGTCGGCAGAGCCGACCGCGCATCGCGCGAGAGTTTCGCTAAGGCGAAACTCTTTTTTACGATGTTTCTGCGGAAAGAAGTTGTTGCAAAAAAATTAAATTTATATTACAATGAGATGGCTTGGACTTTGCCTTATTTTGTCAGTTTCAATTCGGGCTGGTTCCGTGCATCGGATTACATTAATGCTTATACTATTTGGTGCCAGGAGGCGTTGTGTGAAGACAATACCGAAATATCTCAGAATTTTGTTTTTGGGGCTTGTACTGATCTGCGGAATCGGTTTCGCAGGGAGCATTTCTGCAGCGGAGCTGACGCCCTTGATTCAGGGGGCGAAGCTGAAGGTTTATCCCATCAGTGAAGGTAAGCTGAAAGTTTACAAGGACACCGCTCTGACGGAAAAACTGGGGAGTGTGATTGGGAAGAATCTGGTGGTTACGATCAGCCGGCGGAGTGGCAGTTCTCTCTACGGATGGTTCCGGAAGAACGGGAAGATCGTGAAGGGCTGGTTTGACCAGAGGGATTTCCTGGGGGATCCTTCTTATGAGAAGCAGGATGCGATGGTTCGCTATGCGGCCACGGCCTACCGGCGGCCGGAGGGGGAAAAACTGAGTGCGATTCCTGCCTATGCGGGGCTGGATCTCGTCGGACAGTCCGGCAACTGGTATCAGGTGATTTATAAAGTAAAAAATGTGTATTTATCCGGGTGGCTGAACAGCTCCGATTACAAGAATTCCGTCCGTATCTATGACGGAACGGAGAAGCGGATTATGGCGGAGGGTGTCTACACGATCCGTCCCCGCAGTAATCTGAAGAGCAGTTTCACCGCAGCGGGGGAGACCCTGACTCTGACGGAAACGGATCAGAGCGCGGCGCAGAAATTTTCCTTCCAGTTCCTTGGGAGCAATTGCTACCGGATCGTGACCAGTGTCGGTGAGCTCTGCCTCACGGCGCAGGAGCAGGATGGCGCCTTTACCGGGCAGGTGGTTCTGGCCGCTAAGAAAGACGGCAACCGAGGACAGTCCTGGCAGCTCACCCGCTATGGCGGATATTATTATATGCGGAATGTGGATGCGAATCTTTTCCTGACGACGGGAGATACATTTACGCTGGAAGCGAAGAGCGCCACTACCAGAAAGCTGTTCCGGATCAGCATGGTCGCCAGCAAGAATCCGAACTGGCAGATATTCTGTCAGTACGATCCGAAATGGGGCGGCAAGCTCTACGGGAAGACCAACACGATTGCGGCTTCTGCCTGCGGCGTATTTTCCATGGTGAATGCGCTGTATGCCCTGAACGGTCAGTTCCTGGATCCGATGAAGCTGGCAGATTTTTCCGTGAAACAGAGATACCGCGTGGAGGGCCACGGTACCAGCTATAAGCTGTTCGAAGCAGCCGCAAAGAAATTCGGCGGTAATTTCGGATATTCCTATGTGGGGAGCACGACCAGTCTCACGAAACTGCAGCAGCATCTGCAGAACGGAACTGCGGTTGCCTACGTTCCCGGCCATTATATGGCGGTGGGAGATTACAAGAGCGGAAAATACCTGGCCCTGGATTCCTATGCCACCGATAAAAGACAGACCAGTCCCTTCGGAAAATGGATCACGGGAAGCCGCTTCCTGTCAGGAAGTCTGAAATCGAAGAATTTCTTCCTGTTTAAATCAACGAATTGATTCAGACATTCTGTTCATGAAAGAATGTTGTATGATTAAAAATAAAATAACATATTGAATGGAGAGCTTATGAAGAGAAAAATCAGCATTCTACTGTTGGCAGTTTGCCTGCTGACCGAAACCCTGGCAGGAAGTACCGCAGCCTATGCTAATGTTTACTCCGGAGATTATCTGGAAGCCATCGCCGCATTTGAAACGCCGGAAGCAACCGATCCGGAAGGAGACGACGAGTTCGAAACCGAAACGGAAGCGACCGAAGAAGATTCGGACAACAAGAAAAAAGGAAATTGCGACGAGTTCATCGGCCTCTCCTCCGATTATCTGGTGCTGGCGGTGGCAAAAAAGCGCACGACCGTATATCAGTCGATGGATTTTAACAGCAAGCAGATCGGTCATTTCACCATCAACAACTGTGTGGTCGTTAACACCACCCGGATGCACAAGGGCAGAAATTACCCCTGGCTGAAAGTGTATCTGAAGAATAAGAAACGTGGATACATCCGGACCAGCCGCGTGACCTTGGATACTCTGAATATCAAGGATTTTGGCATTAAAGACCGTACCCAGAAGAATCAGCAGAGAATTGATATCTGCAAGTTCGGTCTTCCCTATCTGGGAACCAAATTCAAACTGGGCGGCAAATCTCTGACCTCCGGCATCGACTGCTCCACCTTCGCAAGAACCGCCCTGCGCAGCGCCGGCGTCATGGTCAGCAGCAGCGCAACCGCCAGAGTTCTGGTCAGATGCGGTAAAGCCATCGAGCGGTCTCAGCTGAAGCCCGGCGATCTGCTCTTCTACTATCACAACGCCAAGGATCACACGATCGCCCACGTAGCCATCTACATCGGCGACGGCTATATCATTAACGCATCCGGCGCCCAGGGACATCACTATCCCGCCGGCGGCATCCGGATCTCTAAGATCGACTACCGCACACCGACCGCAGTGAGATTCCGCAACCTGGTCGGCAACTAAAACATAAGGAGACAGGGGACGGTTCTCTGTCTCCTCTTTCAATCTCTGACGCAGGATTCTGGGAGACAGGGGACGGACGTGTGTCTCCCATCGGGGAGACACACGTCCGTCCCCTGTCTCCTTCCGTCCCCTGTGTCCTCGCTCGTCTCATGTACTGTTGAACTCTTGTCATAAAGAGAATAAAGTTGTATGATTATCCCACAAGGCGCACAAAGATAACGGACCGGTTCAGGGCCGGTGGAAGGAATAAACGTATGGGAAAAGTAATTGCCGTCTGCATCAGTAAAGAAAAAGGAACGCAGAAAACGCCGGTGGACAGCATTGTTCTGAAACCGGACTGGGGGATTGAGGGGGATGCCCATGCCGGCCACTGGCACCGGCAGGTGAGCCTGCTTTCCTATGAAAAAGTGGAGGAATTCCGCGCAAAAGGTGCGGAAGTGGCCGAGGGTGCTTTTGGGGAGAATATTCTGGTGGAAGGGTTTGATCTGCGGAATATCCCGGTGGGAACTCCGATTCAGATCGGAGAATGTCTCCTGGAACTGAGCCAGATCGGTAAAGCCTGCCACAGTCACTGTGCCATTTATAAGATGGTGGGAGACTGCATCATGCCGCGGGAGGGTGTTTTCGCGGAAGTGATCCGCGGCGGTGTGGTAAAGCCCGGGGATGAAGTCACCCTGTTGCCGATGGCCGCCGACCGTCCTTTTACGGCAGCGGTGATTACTCTCTCTGACCGGGCATCTTCGGGAACCTATGAGGACAAATCCGGCCCCCTGATCCGGGAGATCCTGGAGGCAAACGGATATGTGGTGAAGGAAAGCCTGCTGCTGCCGGATGGCAAGGAAAAGCTGGCGGCCGAGCTGCGCCGGCTGGCGGATCAGCGGCAGATCAACGTGATTTTCACCACCGGAGGAACCGGTTTTTCTGAGAGGGATCTGACCCCCGAAGCCACCAAAGAGGTCTGTGACCGGGAAGTGCCGGGGATCGGAGAGGCGCTGCGGGCCTACAGCCTGACCATAACCAAACATGCGATTCTGAGCCGCCAGACGGCCGGAATCCGCAAAAAAACATTGATTATCAACCTGCCCGGGAGTCCCAAAGCCTGCCGGGAAGATCTGGAATATCTGCTGCCGGCACTGGCGCATGGAATCGGCATCCTTCGGGGGACGGCCACAAACTGAAAATGCGCCGATTGCCAGGTCCCTGTTCCGGGGACATGGAGAAAGCAGATAAGTAAGAGGGAATAGCAGCATATGATAAAGTGCAGTCGATGCGGGAAAATGAATGAAGAGGGGAGCCATTTCTGTGCTCAGTGCGGCTCTCCGCTGGTAATGGATCTGGAACCGGAACCAAGAGAAAAATATTGTATCTCCTGTGGCCGGAAGATCGCAGCGGCAGCCAGATTCTGTCATTATTGCGGGGCAAAACAGGAAGTGGCAGGAGCCGACACGGACGAAGCGTATGACAGCCGCGGGCGGAAAAACAGCCGAAGCGGCGAGGCGGACGAGGCCTACGACAGCCATGGCAGAACCTCACGTCGTTCCTATGGAGAGGACACGGATTCTGAGGGAAGGACTTCCCGCCGTTCCTATGCAGAAGAGAGGGATTCTGAGGGACGGACCTCCCGCCGTTCTTATGGAGAAAACAGAGATTCACAGGGACGGACCTCCCGCCGCTCCTATGCAGAGGACAGAAATTCTCAGGGGCGGAGATCCCGCCGCTACGAGGAGGAAGATTACGAGGCCTACGACGATGAGCGGGAAGAACGCCGGGGCTATGGCCTGATTGCAGCGGTAGTCGGCCTTGGCATTCTGGTGATCGGGCTCGCTGCGATCGGCGTCCTGATGCTTGGAAGACGCTCTTCCGGCCAGAACGGAAACAGCGCGCAGACGTCGGCTTCCACCAAGGCACGGACGGAATCGGTTCAGGATACCGTGCCGGCAGAAACAAAAGCGAAAGAGACCACGAAATCTCAGAGCCAGAAGACAGAAACAGTACATGAACCCGGCACGGAAAGCCTGCTGGCAGCGACACTGACATTCAGCTCCAGCTCGGAGGATTCCATTTTCCGGAAACCGGAGACGAAGGTCATGGACTTTGACATTTCCACGGCCTGGGCCGAGGGAAGCGACGGGGAAGGAGTCGGTGAATCGATCACAGTGGATCTGCCCCGGGAAACCACGATTTATGGTATCGCCATTGTACCAGGGCTTCCGATCAACCGGGAGGTGTACCGCGACTACGGCCGCCCCACCGAACTGAAGGTGACAGCCAACGGCAAAAGCGAAACCATAGATCTGAGCGACTACCAGCCGGATTTCTCGAATCCAACGGATTCGGTAGCCTATGTGAACTTCAAAAAGCCGGTAAAAACCTCTCGCCTGAATATTGTGATTTCGGATGTGGAGGCAGGCCTTCGTCACTCCGATACCTGCATCGCTGAACTGTATGCCTTCTCCTTCCTGTCGAAAGACAACCGGAGACCGAAGTTCCGCCAGACGATCACGGAGACGACAACGGCCGAAGAAAAGACCCGCGCGGAAAGCACCCAGGCCGCAGCCCCCACCCAGAGGGAGACCACCCAGGAGTATTCCGACGACGGGTGGTATTACTACAACGCAGACTACATCCTGCCGGACAGCGAATGGAAAGAAGTCACCCGCTCTGAACTGGACCGCCTCTCCAGGGATGAACTTCGGATGGCCATCAACGAAATTTACGCCAGAGCCGGAAGAATGTTCAGCAACAAGGAGGTACAGGACTACTTCAATTCCCAGTCCTGGTACGAACCCCTCTACGATCCGGAAACCTTCGACAGCAATCCCGGGAGATACCTCAGCGGCACCGAGATCCGCAACATCGAGATCATCCGGGAATATCAGAAAGAAAAAGGGTATAAATAAGACAGAAGGGACGGTTCTTTTTGACTCATTGGAAACAATGAGTCAAAAAGAACCGTCCCTTCTGTCTCTTACGGAGCCGTGGTTTCCGCAGATTCGGAGGTTGCCTCCGTGAGGGAGGTCTCTTCCATAGATTCCGTGGTCTCTTCCGGGATGGAGGTGTCCTCGGGCAGGGTCTCCCCGTCAAAAACCATCTGGATCAGCTCTTTCGCTCTCCCCAGAGAGGCCGCATCCTGCAATTCTACAAAAAGCTGGCGGCTTCCCATGGAATAGGTGCTGCGGCGGACGCCTTCGCCGGTGACGCCGTAGGTCTGGATATTCCAGTCCTTATAGGAAAGCAATGTGCGGATCAGATCCTTCAGCTCTGTATCATTCAGATCGGTGGTGAAGGAGTCTGCGACGGCCTGCAGCAATCCGGGATAGGTAAACATGATCGAGGGAGAGAACATCTGATGCATAACCGCCTTGATCATTTCCATCTGATTCCGCTGCCGCTGGAAATCTCCGTCGGCGAAGGAGTGACGCTCCCGCACGAAGCTGAGAGCAGCCTGGCCATCCACGTGGTTATATCCCTCATTAAAATGAATGTGGAATACTTCGCCGGTGAAGTCACGGCTGGAGTATACATCCACACCGCCCAGTGCATCGATGATGTTCATGAAACCAGTGAAATTCACGCGGGCGTAATAGTTGATGGTCAGATCATAGAGCTGCTCCAGGGTTTCAATGGAGGCATCAATTCCATAAATGCCGGAATGGGTCAGTTTGTCCATGGCATTGCCGGCAAAGGGGAGTTCTACATAATAGTCACGGGGCGTGGTTACCAGGAGGATCTGATGCGTCAGAGGGTTAGCCACCGCCATGATATTTACATCACTCCGGCTTCTCGCCTTCACCGTTCCGTAGGTGTCGATTCCGCTGAAATAGAGAATGAAGGGCTCGGAGGTCACATCAACTTTTTTCGATTCCCGCTGACTGACAAACTCTTCATCGTCCCGCTCAAAACGGAAGGTGTAAACCGTCCGGGTTTCCTCCTCGAACTCGGGGAAATCTTCCAGGATCATGTCGTGGAAGGTATCACTCACAAGAGCGGCATCGATCTGTCCCGCGTACAGAGCATCCATCAGCTGACCGATACTGTAGTAATCCAGAACCATAATCGAATCACCGTCCAGGTTCTGGAGAGATTCCACTGCAGGATTGGAATAATTCCGGTCCATCAGCGCCATGGTGCCCAGTGTCTTATCCCGCAGTGAAAAAACCGACAGAATGTCACTGTCTGCCAGGGTGACGAGGGAAAATTTTCTCGTCCGGATCGCCTCTTCCTCCTTCGCGGACCTCTGCGAAGAGGTATTTTGCGCATCCGCTCCCTCATTCTCTGCGGTCTGGCTCTCTTCCGTTAATGCCTCTTCGGATACGGTTTCTTCCGCAGATATCTCCTCTGCCGATGTTTCGGTTGTCTCGCTCTGCATCTGCGCAGCGGATGGCCCGGTACTTCCTGTCGTATTCGCAGCCGGCCCGACGGCCATAACGTGGACAGGTGATGTCATCAACACACCCATCAGAGCTGCCAGAATCAGTTGACGTCTCATAATATCTTATTCTCCCATAGTAATAAATGATCGATGCACGTATCAGTGTAATATATTGTTAATGCCAGCCGCGCATCCTCACAGCATTTCACTGCCTATAGACTAATATAAAGAGGAGTCCGGTGTCAAGGGAAAGTACACGAGGCGTTCTTGATTTTGCTTAAGAGGAATTCCTGAGACTTTTTGCACTCCGAATCCATTATTGACAACCTGTTTCGGGATGGCTATGATAATAGATACATTGGATTATGTGCGAGGATGAAAAAAATGGACGTTATGAATGAACAAACCGTACGGGACGGATATGCCGCGCTGACCCGGCATCTGATCCGTACAAAACAGACGATCACAACGATGGAAAGCGCCACTTCTGGCCAGATCGCTTCCCTGATCACAGACACGGAGGGCTCATCGGAGATCTTTAAAGGCGCCTTTATCACCTACAGTAATGAAGCGAAAATCCGGCAGGGGGTACCGGCCGAGACGATCCGCACCTACGGCGTTTACTCCGCGGAAACCGCCGAAGAAATGGCCAGAGCTTCCCGGCAGGCCTTCGATACCGACATAGCCATCGGCGTCACCGGAACCATGGGAAATGTAGACCCGGCCAACCACGACAGCATCCCCGGTCAGGTGTATTTCTGCATTGATTTCCATGGAACCAGCCACGAATTTTACCGGGAACTGCCTTCCCAGCCGACCCGCCTGATGTACAAACTCGCCGTCGCCGGGGAAGTCCTGAAAGAACTCAACCAGCTTCTTGAGACAGAAGGGACGGGTCTTTTTGACTCATTGTAAACAATGAGTCAAAAAGAACCGTCCCTTCTGTCTTATTTATGCTCTGTTAAATTTCTCCTTCGGTTTCTTGCAGCGAGGACATTTCCAGTCATCGGGAAGATCCTCGAAGGCTACGCCGTCGTGCTCAGTCGGATCATATACATATCCGCAGATGGAGCATACATATTTGCCGGAGGCTTCCTGGCGGGAGAAATCAATCTTCTCAAAGATAGTCTCTACCGGATGTTCCAGATCCATGACGCGTTTTGCTTCCAGGTTCTCATAGCCCTGAGGGGTGTGGGTGCCGCAGTAAACGGTCGGCGGGAGACAGGGGACGGTCCTTTGTCTCCATGATTTTTGATTCTGAGGGAGACAGGGGACGGTCCTTTGTCTCCTTGATTATTAATTCTGGAAGAGATAGTGCCAGAGTGGTTCCGGCAGAGATTTTTCATAAATTTCGGCAATTTCCTCCGGAGAAATATGGTGTCTTCCGAGAAGCCATTCACAGGTCAGACTGACCGTTCCAAGACAATAGATCCTCACATACAATTCTTCCGTATCATCCAGGGCCTTTTTTCCACTCACCGCCAGAATATGTTTTTCAGGGCACTCGAGTTGATCTCAACCATATACTGCACAAAAGAGTCATGCCCGTTCGTGTGTTGGAACAGATTTGAGAGGTAGTCCCGTCCCTCCCAGAAGTACCTGGCACCATCTGTCAGCGTCTACTTCCAGACATAATCCCGGTCATTGATCTGCTCCATTATGGTGGCAACACCCCGGGTATATTCCTACGCAATCAGGTCATATTTGTCCTTAAAATTCCGATAAAATGTGGCCGGGGAATATCCGCAATTTTCCACAATATCCTGAACCGTAATTTTGTCGACATTTTTACTTTTTGAAAGTTCAAAAAAAGACTCTGCAAGAAGCTCCTTCGCTGTTTTCCTTCGCATGATAACACAACACCTCGTCAAAGAACCCTTTTCGGTCTGTCTGTCCCTTTCCCTTTCATCTCGTCAGAGAACTTTCTGCTGATAATATAACATGCACAGTGTTTCATCTAAATCGCAAAATTTACACGCCTCCTAATAGTGGGACAGGGGGACAACTCCCCCTGTCCCACCCCGGGCATGAGTCAAAAAGAACCATCCCTTCTGACTCATGGGGTGAGGAAAAAGACTGTTGACCTGCGCCCGGGGACAAGTTGTAAAGTATGGGAAGGAGGCAGCATTGAAAACATACCGGAGCGGATGGATCGCGAAAAACACAGGTCTGACAAGAAAGACCATGGAGGACTATGTCAGGCGGGGGTATATACATCCCCTGCAGTCACATCAGAGCAACAACTACCGGGAGTACACCGACCGGGACATCGAGAAAGCCTGGACCATCAAACAGTTAATATCCATTGGCTACAGCCATGCGGAGATCAATGAGATGATCCACTCACCCGGCGGACTGGATGTGAAACAGACAATTCACGGGAAAATCCAGAGACTGGAGGAGCGCAAAGAACGGGTAGATCAACTGATCCGATATGCACATGAAATAGAAGAGAGAGGAACCGTTCCACCATGCCCGGGGATGGTAGAAAAATAATGGCATGATGGTGGAATAATAATGACATTATGGGAAAATGCGCAGGCGATGCCGGGAAAGCATTGCTAAGTAGGGGGAAAGATCGGGCAGTGCAGGGAAATAATTACTAATCCGGAAAAAGATCGGGCAATGCCGGAAAATAATTACTGATCCGGAAAAAGATCGGGCAATGCCGGGAAATATTTACTAAGTTGGGAGGACTGTAAAATGGCAAAAATGATTTACTGCAAAACCTGTGGAGCACAGATCGCGAAAAATGCAAAAACCTGCCCGCACTGCGGTGCAAGAAACAAAAAACACGGCTTCCTCAAGATACTGCTGGCTGTGATCATCCTGGGAGGCATCGGCGGCGCTGTTTCCGGGGGCCGAGGGAACAGAACCCAGCCGACAGGCCAGGCTGCTGTTATAGCAACGGCTGCAAATCAGGAGACGGAATCCACAGAGACGGCAGCAAAAGCAGAGACAGAAGCCACTACAGAATCGGTAGCACAAACGGAGGCACCGGCAACCATAGAATCGGCGGCAAAAACGGAGACAGCGGCCGATGAGGAGATAGCCAGGGACGAAAAAGACATCAAGCCCGGGGACAAAAACGGAGCTACAAAGGAGAACGTCTCCGAAGCTGAATCCGGAGATGGAGATAACGAGGCGGACGGCGTCACCCCGGAACTGAAAGAATTTCTGGACCAGTATGAAAAGTGCATTGATGAATACTGTAACTTCATGGAATCTTTCGATGCCAATTCCTCCGATCCGATGGCAATACTGAAATATAGTTCCCTCATGCAGGAGTACCTGGACTTCGCAGAAAAGGCAGAGGCCTATGACGAAAAGGAGATGACAAACGAGGACCTGAAATACTATATCGACGTTATTGCGAGGATTGAAAAACGCATGCTGGATGTTACTGTAAAATAAGGGAAACAGGGGATGGTTCTCTGTTCCACATAGACAGGAGGGCTATGTCTATATGACACGGTCCTCCTGTCTTATCACCGAATCGTAGCACTTTCGATCCATAAGCGCGATGTATTCCTCTTATCGCAGCTGCGATTCGCCGGAAGTTTTGTTTCGGAAAGGGTTCAGACTTTTCAAAGAACTACAGAAGCAGTATAATACAATTTAGGGGAAATAATGAAAAATCTGAGGAATTCATAATTACAAATTGGTAGAAATCAGGAAAAGAGGAGAAAGAACTGTATGAAAAAAGTAACAAGAATACGTGCTATCATAAGTATTGCGATGATTTTATGTGCACTGCTGTCAAGTACTGTGCTCAGCCGGTACTTATCTTCCACTTCATTCCATAAAAATCGAATTGCTTATCTGGATGATAAGAAAGTTCTTGTAACCGGCTTAAGTGCGACAGCAACATCTTTGTCAGCATTGATTTCAATGATTCCAGATGACACAGGAACACCTATAGCGAATGAAATTGCGGACGTGGCAACCGATTTTATGATTGCGTTAGCCGCATTGACTACCGAAAAGTATTTACTGACGATATCGAATTACATTGTATTTGCCTGGATATTCCCATTTGTGTTTCTGGTAATGGCGATTAATCTGTTAACATTCAATCTCACGATTGTATGGAAATTGGGAATTAAGACAGTACTGGTATCGATTGTATTAGTAATTACGGTCCCTGCAAGTATAAAACTGTCACAGGTGATTGATCGTACATATCATGACTCTTTCAGCAGCACATTGGAAGCTGCGCAGGAACTGGAGGAAGAATTAAATTTACAGAAAGAGGAGGAACCGGAAATCTCAGCAGAGGATGAGACTGCAGCGGTATTGCCGACCGAAGCCACGGAAGAAAAGAAAAATATTTTCCGTGGTGCAATAGATGCGGCAGGAAATCTCATGGGGAATGCTGCAAATACTATAACAGATGGAGCAGAAAAGTTATCAGAAAAAGCGTCACAGATTGCTTCGGGAGCCAGAGGGATAATAAAATCTATTCCGGATCTTCCATATAAAGTAAGTAGAATAATGAACAAAATGATAGAGGCTTTCATCGTGTTGATTGTTACAAGCTGTGTGATTCCTATTTTGACGATGCTCTTTCTGATGTGGTACATGACGAGTATTTTAGGGGCACACATTGATTACTCTTTTGTAGGTAAAATGCACCGGGGAAAGAGAAAAGGGATGATCGATAAGAGTGGAACAGAAGTGTCGACTGATAACGAATAATTACTGTTTTCAAACAGAAAATGAGGGAAGGTTCATTTATGAACGACAGAATCAAAAAGCAGCTGGCTTTTTCGCTGGAAATCGACAAGGAGAAAAATGTGTTCCGCCAGACGCATTTGTCAGGGCATGGGCGGAATGAAAACGATGCGGAGCATGCGTGGCATATGGCGCTCATGGCGTATCTGCTTCGGGAGTATTCCAACGAACCCATAGACATTTCCCGGGTGATGCTGATGTGCCTGATCCATGATATCGTGGAGATCGACGCCGGGGATACCTATGCCTATGATGAGAAGGGGCTGGAAACACAGAAGGAGCGGGAGAATGCTGCGAAGGAGAGGATTTTCTCGATTTTGCCGGAGGACCAGAAAACGGAGCTGATTTCTGTGTTTGATGAATTTGAGGAGAATCAGACGGCGGAGGCGCGGTTTGCTCACGCGCTGGATAATCTGCAGCCGCTGATCTTAAATAACAGTAATGAGGGCGGGGACTGGAAGGAGCATGGAGTGACAGCGTCTACTGTATATGGGCGCCAGAGCAGGACAAAGCTCGGTTCCGAGAAGCTGTTTGAGGTGACGGACCAGATTCTGAAAGAGAATATACGAAAAGGTAATCTGCCGGAGTAAAATAGGGGGAAATTATGCGGCTGAAGGATGCGTTGGCGGCGATTTCGAAAAGTAAAAAGGAGAGAGATCTGACACCACTAACGACAGTATGGTCGGAGCGGGCAGATGACAGCCGGGAGATTCCGTTAACGGAATACCCTCGGCCACAGATGGAGCGGGAGCAGTGGGAATGTCTGAATGGCTGGTGGGAGTATGCCATTACAAAAACAGGAGAGGACAGACAGAAGATAAGGAATAAGATCCCTGTTTCCGAAGATCGTGCCTTAACGGGTCGGATCCTGGTTCCGTTTTCGCCGGAAACATCTCGCTCCGGCGTGCAGCATGTACTTCAGCCGGAGGAAATTTTGTGGTACCGCCGGACGGTGGAGATTTCTGAAATTCCACGGGACCGCCGGCTGCTGTTGCATTTTGATGCCGTGGACGAGCGGTGCAAGGTCTGGTGGAACGGCCGGCTGTTGGGAAGCCACCGGGGAGGTTATCTTCCGTTTTCCTTTGATGTTACGGATTATATCCGCCGAGGCAAAAATGAGCTGTGCCTGCGGGTGAGGGATCTGACGGATACCGGAACCGCCTGCCGAGGGAAGCAGAAACTGGTACCGGGCGGGATGTTCTACACGTCTCAGAGTGGAATCTGGAAAACGGTCTGGATAGAATGGGTGCCGGAACACTATGTGAAGGACCTGCGGATTATTCCCCACCGGGAAGATGAGACGCTGGAGCTCCGGATTCATGTCTGTCGGCCGGTGGAAACCATGGTAAATGTGGGAATGCCCCGGCGCTGGGACCGGAAGGACAGGGAAAATACCGGAAGAGCTGATACGGCCGGGATGGTGGATCGTGACAGGAGCGAAGAGGCTGTGGAGACCGCGCCGTGCTCAGAAAATAACAAAGACGTCGATATTCTTACTTCCTGCCGTATCACACCGGAGGAATTTACACCAGATGGCTGGGCTGTCTGCCGGATCCGGATTCCGGACATGCAGGAGTGGTCTCCGGAAAATCCCATATTATATCCGCTCACCATTCTTTCCGGCGAAGACCGGATCCGCAGCTATGCAGCGATGCGTTCCGTCGGCGTAGGCAGGGATTCCCAAGGTAAGAAGTGTCTGTTGCTGAATGGAAAACCATATTTCTTCCATGGTGTACTGGACCAGGGCTACTGGCCGGAGAGCCTGATGACACCTCCCGCCGACGAGGCGATGATTTACGATATCCGTGCCATGAAGAAACTCGGTTTCAACATGCTGCGTAAGCACGTCAAAATCGAGTCGATGCGGTGGTATTATCACTGCGACCGCCTCGGCATGCTGGTGTGGCAGGACATGGTCAATGGCGGCGGGCCGATTTCCGCGATGATCTGCACCTACCTCCCGACGATATTCCCCGCCTGGTGGAGAATCGTTCCGGATCGTTTTTATCGTTTTTTGTCCCGCGGCGACAGACAGGAACGGGTGAGATTTGTCCAGCAACTGCAGGAAATGGTGGATACCTTGTATAATTCTCCCAGCATCGTTGCCTGGGTTCCCTTCAACGAAGGCTGGGGGCAGTTTGACGCTAAGAAAATCACGAAGTTCCTCCGGGAATGGGACCCTTCACGGCTGATCGACTCCGCCAGCGGCTGGTTTGACCGGGGCTGCGGCGACATACACAGCGTGCACAATTATTTTCGGAAACTGAAGGTGGAAAAGGACTCCCACGGCCGCCCCTTTGTACTGTCAGAGTACGGCGGCATGAAATGCGGAATTGCCGGTCACAGAGCAGCGGAGGATTCCTACGGGTACCGCGATGTGGCGAGAGCGGATTTTGCCGCGGAATTCCGGAAACAGATGTCAGAAATACAGGTACTGAGAAAAGACGGGATGGCCGGAGCCGTCTATACCCAGGTGTCCGATATCGAAGAAGAAATCAACGGTCTGCTGACCTATGACCGGAAGGTCAACAAATGCAGATAAGCCAAGAGAAGGCAGGGGA
>CAMOYN010000037.1 GCA_946630035.1 uncultured Lachnospiraceae bacterium | reverse complement strand
CAGCATGACGAAGGAACAGTTCGATATGGAACTGCAGAAAGGCATGGACGATATTACGGCTGGTCGCGTTATCTCCGCTGATGCGGTTGAAGCAGAGATGAGGAGCTTTTTGTCGTAGTCGCTCTGGGTGGCGATCTCTCGATGGTTGTAATCGTCGTTCTGGCTCTCTGCGTACATATCGTTCACCATGCCGATGGTCAGAGAGGCGAGATTAGTCCCGTCATTGCCGCCACCTTTAGACGAAGGAATGTACACTTTTTGTACACTTGTACCCTGTATGAATAAAGAAAAAGAAGGAGCCAGGTCTTCCTGACTCCTTCGCAAAGGCTCATTTTAAGCGGCTTTATTATTTGCCGAAGTATCTGTCCAGCAGGCCTTTGAATGCTTTGCCGTGTCTTGCCTCGTCTCTTGCCATCTCATGAACGGTGTCATGGATCGCATCGAGGTTGGCGGCTTTGGCTCTCTTGGCCAGATCGGTCTTGCCGGCGGTGGCGCCGTTCTCGGCCTCTACTCTCATCTCCAGGTTCTTCTTGGTGCTGTCGGTGACAACTTCGCCCAGGAGTTCAGCAAACTTGGCTGCGTGCTCGGCTTCCTCATAGGCAGCCTTCTCATAATACATTCCTACTTCCGGATATCCTTCGCGGTATGCTACGCGGGCCATGGCAAGATACATGCCGACCTCGGAACATTCGCCGGTGAAGTTGTCGCGCAGGTCTTTCAGGATATCTTCGCTGACGCCCTGTGCTACACCTACTACGTGCTCAGCGGCCCAGGTCATCTCGCCTGCCATCTCGGTGAATTTGCTGGCCGGTGCCTTACAGATCGGGCACTGTTCGGGAGCTGCTTCGCCTTCATATACATAACCACAAACCTGACATACAAATTTTTTCATGATATGGTACTCCTTTGTCTGAATTTGAATTTGACTTGAATTGTAAGAATATAAGCAAAGGTCTTATCCAGTTATTATATTCTTCAGGGTTAGTATGCCATGAGACCGGAACAAAGTCAACACTAACTGCCTTGCCTGTTTTTGCTCATTTTATGTCACATGTTTAAGATTTGCCAGTTTCCCGATCCTGAGAGAGTACGTGGGTTTCCAGGTATTCCGCGGTGCCGCAGCGCAGGCAGTCCGGCACCACGCAGGTGGCAATCTGCCGGGTGACGTCGGTGCCGTTGGCCGGGACAATGGCGGTGCCGGCAAATGTCAGCATCGTATAGTCATTCTCGTTGTCTCCCATGGCAAGGATTTCTCCGGAGGATATCTCCAGCTCCCGACTGAGCCAGGCGAGCGCCTGTCCTTTGTCGGCTTCCATGTGATTGATTTCCAGATTCCGGGAAGAGGAGCTGGTGATATGGATGCCGGGCAGGGCCCCCAGTTCCCGTCGTACCCGGTCCCTTTCTGCCTCGTCAAACACGGCAACGAAGATTTTTTCGGCCCAGGCCCCGTGGTCTTCTACGAAAGCGGCCAGGTCCTCCTTGGGGTTCTGACGGAAGAAGGGAATCCGGTGGAGATAACTGGTAAAAAGCCCTGGATGAAGTTCGCTCCAGTTGTAGGCGCCGTCAGGAAGATAAACGCAGGAGTAAACATCATAGTTTTTCAGCTTTCGCAGAATATCCGCCGTGTATTTTTCCGGGATTCGTTTCTGATAGATGCATTCGCCATGGAGGCGATCCGTAATGGAGGCTCCGTTGCTGGTTATCACATAGCGCACACCGGGAAGGTCCAGAAGTTCCGGGGGGATACCGGAGATGAGCCTTCCGGAAGCCGGGACCACCAGGATTCCTTCTGCTATAGCCTGACTCAAAGCATGGAGAACCCGCTCCGGGATGCGCTCCCAGCCGGCCGGCAGCAGTGTGCCGTCAATATCGGTGGCGATCATGCGAATTCGGGTCAACGTTTTTCTCCTTTTACTTCAGGCAGAGTTCTACCGGACAATGGTCCGATCCAAAAATTTCTGTATGGATGGCGGCGGATGCAAGCTGATCTTTCAGAGACTGGGAGGTCAGAAAATAATCGATCCGCCATCCCGCATTTTTCTCCCTCGCTTTGAAACGGTAGGACCACCAGGAATAGATTCCTGTCTGATCCGGATAGAAATAGCGGAAGGTGTCGATAAAACCGGCATCCAGCAGCTCACTGAATTTGGCTCTCTCTTCATCGGAGAAGCCGGCATTTTTGTGATTGGTGGAAGGGTTTTTCAGATCGATCTCGCGGTGGGCTACATTCAGATCCCCGCACACGATGACGGGCTTTGTCTCCTCCAGCTGTTTCAGATATGTCCGGAAAGCATCTTCCCACTGCATGCGGTAAGGGAGCCGTGCCAGTTCGTTCTGGGAATTGGGCGTGTAACAGGTGATAAAATACCAGTCGGGAAATTCCAGGGTGATAACCCGCCCTTCGTGGTCATGTTCTTCCTGTCCGAGACCCAGCTGGACGGAGAGGGGCTCTTCTTTGGAAAAGATGGCCGTGCCGGAATATCCTTTTTTCTCGGCGTAATTCCAGTACTGGTGATATCCGGGGAGAGGAAGCTCAATCTGTCCGGCCGAAAGCTTGGTCTCCTGCAGGCAGAAAAGATCGGCATCCATGGATGACACGACATCCAGAAAACCCTTGCCGATGCAGGCGCGAAGGCCGTTCACGTTCCAGGAAATCATTTTTTTCATGGTTATTCCCCCTGTTGCATATGGAGCTCGTGACGCGGGTTTGTGGCCCGCGGCGGCGATTAAAAACTGCGGATGGTGTCGCCGGACTCGTCGGTGGACTTATCGATGGCCCGGATTTCTACTTCATAGTGTACCTGATCGCTGACATATACGGGGACGCGGTCTCCGGTTTTATGTCCCAGCAGTGCTTTCCCCAGGGGAGATTCCACACTGATATAGTTTTTCAGGGAGTTGCCGCGGATGGAAGTGACGAGTTTATAGGTCTCGGTTTCTTCTTCCCCGGGGAAGGCGACGGTAACGGTATTGTTCAGTCCGACTTCATCGGCGGCAGAATGATCGGTGATGATCGTGGCATTTTTTACCAGCCTCTCCAGGTAACGGATCCGGCTCTCGTTCCGGTTCTTTTCTTTCTTTGCCGCGTAATACTCAAAGTTTTCGCTGAGATCTCCCTGGGCTCTGGCTTCCTTTACTGCCTCGATGGCATTCTTACGGACCACCAGTTTCCTGTATTCGATCTCTTCCTGTATTTTCTGTATATCATTTTCTGTAAATGATTCACTCATGGAAAACTGTCTCCTAAATCTTTCTTATCGGCAGCCGGCGTCTTCGGGCAGCCGCTGCTCCTGTAATCCGAAGGTATTGTAACACAGAAACCGGAGAAGGTCAAAGTGACAATATATGTCTCTGATGAACGCGTGAAAAGAAAATTCATAAAATTTTTACAGAGAATGGTTTGCTAAGTTAGTTAAAATGTGGTATAATTTAACGGAAGTTTTATAGTGCTTACTAATTGTGAGCAATTAAAAGAGAGCGAGAGGTACAGTAAGATGAATGTGAACGAGTCTTCGGAGAACTATCTGGAAACCATATATCGTCTGAGTATGAAACTGCCGGTGGTTCGTTCTGTGGATATTGCTACGGAATTGAATTTTACCAAACCTAGTGTCAGTGTAGCCATGAAAAATCTTCGCCAGAAGGGGCATATTGAAGTATCCAGCGCCGGTTTTATCACCCTGACCGAATCCGGAAAAGCCATCGGTGAATCGATCTATGAGAGACACGAGGTGATCTCTCACTGGCTTCAGACCCTGGGAGTAGACGCTCAGATCGCTTCCGATGATGCATGCCGCATGGAGCATGTTCTGAGCAAGGAGACCTTTAGTGCCATCAAGGAGCATATTCGGCGGACCAGTGCCTATGATCCCTGTAATGACTGTAAGACCAAGGATAACTGCACAGAGTGAGAATGTCAAAGAAAAAAGAACCTCACGCAAGTGAGGCTCTTTTTTGCTGCAGACAGCAATCATTGACTGACATAGGTCATCGTTTTTCAACCGAATCAGTGGTTTTTAACAATCAGATCTGCCGTTTGCAACCTACACAATGCGTTGCTGATTACAGCTTGGTGACGTTGGTTGCCTGAGGCCCTTTGGCTCCTTCTACTACGTCGAACTCAACCTTGGCGCCCTCATCCAGAGATTTGAAGCCTTCCATGTTCAGTCCGGAGTAGTGTACGAATACGTCTTTTCCTTCTTCATCAGAAATGAAGCCATACCCCTTCTGGTTGTTAAACCACTTGACTGTCCCCTTCATGTGATACCTCCATAGTACATGTAAATTCACCCATTTGGGTGATTATAGTAAACATAACATAAGTAAGTTATAAAGTCAAACAAAAGTGTGAAAAAATTGTTTGCAAATAAATCGAAGAGATTCGAATGGCAGTCTGAGCCGGGAAAAGACGGAAATGAGGTATAAAAAGATATGCTGAGTGATAGTAAATTTGAATTTTTCTGCCGTGCTGTAGCGGATTTTGGCGTGCAGCATGTGATTCTGCGACAGGATGGAAAAGAGATTTTCCGAAAGGACTGGATCCCGGAGGAGAGGCAGCTGCAGTACTCTGTGAGTAAAAGTATTACAGGCGCTGCGATGGGCTTTGCCCTGGAGGAGGGACGGCTCCGGCTGGAAGACCCGGTATTCGCATTCTTCCCCGATGAGAGTCCGAAGGAACTGACCGAGAATCAGAAAGCACTGACCGTCCGGAATCTGCTGACGATGCAGATGGGATTCCCCGTGAGTTATCTGATGGGAGATCAGAGAAAAACCATGAAGGAGACGGACTGGGTATCCTTCATCCTGAGCCGGCCTATGCCGGATCGGCCGGGGCTGTATTTTAAATACAGTAACGCAGGTCCTTACCTGGCCGGTGTGCTGATCGAACGTCTTACGGGGCAGTCTCTTTCCTCGTATCTGATGCCCCGGCTGTTTGAACCGCTGGGGATTACCCCGGAACCTGTCTGGGATAAAGATCCGATGGGGAATACCTTCGGGGCCGGCGGTCTGTATCTTACCACCACAGAGATTTCCCGGTTCGGCGAACTGATCCTGCAGAATGGCTGCTGGGAGGGAGAGCAGATCCTCCCGAAACACTGGATGAAGATGTTGTATGATACCCATATTTCTACGGAAGAAGGCCAGCAGGATTACAGCCTCCTGTTCTGGCGGGGAAGAAATGATTCCCTGAGTGCTGTCGGAAGATTCGGACAATACTGTACGGTGGTTCCGGAGAAGAATCTGGTGATTGCCATCAACAGCTATGATCCTTCCGAGGAGAATCTTCTGACCTATGTATGGACGTATCTGTATCCGTACCTGTAAAAGAAAATCGTTGATAAAAAACATAGACAGCCACGGTGGAATCCACTGTGGCTGTCCGAGGTTGATGTATGCAAATATGAGAAAACGTCAAATATAGTGCAGGAACGCCAGGGAGTCTTAAAACCGGAGGCAATCATAGCTATCGCACTATCGCGTCACCTGCATGGAAAGGTGCAGCGCCTGTATAACCTGGCGGAACATGCCCAGGATCATATACAGCAGAGCAGTGTTTACAAAAAACATGACAGAACATTTCAGCGCCCGGGTGATGAGCAGAGCCATAAAAGGCGTACCGTACATCATAGAGAGCCAGAGCGTGTTCAGGGTCATAGAGATTAGCACCTCCACGGTACTTCCGGCCAGCGCCCGCGGTATCGTGATGCGGCTGCGGAAAAAAATGAGGCCGTAGGCAAATCCCATCAGACTGTAGCTGATGGTAAAGCCGGGAAAGAATGCCTGGCCGGTAAGAATCGTGCTGGTAATATCACTTAAGATTGCTACCACCAGACCCATCACCGGTCCTCCGAACATGCCGGAAGCGGCAAGAATCAGAAAAGGCCAGCGGATCTCCAGGACACTGCTGATCCGGATATTGAAATAAGAAAGCACGATATACAGTGCGGTAAACAGCCCTGCGATGGCGATGTTCTGAGGGCGTACCAGCTGAGCGGCCTGCGCTTTAAAATCCAGAGCATCTTCGTGAATAAAACGCATAAAAAATACACCTCCTTATGTAAGCTTGAGTGACAGGGGTAAGTTCGCGGATGCGATAAATAATAATTCCCGGATTCACTGTACTGTAGCAAATCGGCCGGCAAAGAAACCGGATGTGAAACTTACATATGAGATGTACTCAGATGCAGTAACGGGTGCGGAAAATATACCGTAAGTCCGAGGACTTTTCGTTCCACGGCAACTCCCCATCCGTGGACACTTAACGCATAAATTCCTACTTCACTATTATTTATCATGGTACATTATCTATACTATATCATATTTCCCGGGAAATGCAACTCTATCTGAGAAATTATTTTTCATAAAGATAGCTTGCAATTTAACATGAGAGTGCTATACTAACACAAAAGCCTGTCACCGGATTTCGGGGCGGTGAGACAGAAAGGATGGAATTTATATGGAAAAGAAAACGATTGACTGGGCAAATCTCGGATTCAACTATATGGAGACCGATGAGCGCTATGTGTCCCATTACGAGAATGGTGCCTGGGATGAGGGTGGACTGACCAAAGACGCCTATGTGAAGATGAGCGAGTGTGCCGGAGTACTGCAGTATTCCCAGGCATGCTTTGAGGGGCTGAAAGCCTACACGACAGAGAAGGGTGAGACCGTTGTGTTCCGTCCGAACCTGAACGATGAACGTCTTCATGATTCCTGCCAGCGTCTGGAAATGCCGGTACTCCCGGAAGGTCGTTTTATTGAATCAATTGATAAGGTTGTAAAGGCCAACTGGGCTTATGTTCCGCCCTATGGCTCCGGCGCGACTCTTTATATCCGCCCGTTTATGTACGGCAGCGGTCCTGTCATCGGTGTTGCACCGGCTCCTTTCTATGATTATCGGGTATTCTGTACTCCGGTAGGTCCTTATTTCAAGGGTGGCGTTAAGCCTCTGACCATCCGTGTCAGTGATTTTGACCGGGCGGCTCCCAAGGGAACCGGACATATCAAGGCAGGTCTGAACTATGCGATGAGCCTGCATGCCATTATCGATGCCCACAACCAGGGATTTGCTGAGAATATGTACCTGGATCCCGCGACCAGAACCAAGGTAGAAGAAACCGGTGGTGCCAACTTCCTGTTCATCACGAAGGACAATACCGTCGTGACACCGAAGTCGGACAGCATCCTGCCTTCCATCACCCGCCGTTCGCTGATGATCGTGGCAGAGAAATACCTGGGACTGAAGGTGGAACAGCGGGAAGTTCTGATGGAAGAGGTCAAAGATTTCGCAGAGTGCGGACTCTGCGGAACCGCAGCGGTGATCTCGCCGGTAGGAAAGATCGTAGATCACGGCAAAGAGATTTGCCTGCCCAGCGGTATGGACGATATGGGACCGATCACGAAGAAACTGTATGACACACTGACCGGCATCCAGATGGGCCGCATTGAGGCTCCGGAAGGCTGGATCCATGTTATTGAGTAAATAACACGTTACATGACCAGCTCCCCGGAAGCCCTCCCACTGGACGGGCATCCGGGGAGTTTGTTTTCACTCATAAGGAAAAGTTCTGCGAGGTAAGAAGAATATGTTGATGACGACGACACCGGTGCTGGAGGGGTTTAAGATAAAAGAGTACAGAGGGATCGTGTTCGGTGAAGTGATTTCCGGTATGGATGTCGTGTCGGATCTCGCGGAAAATTTCCGCAATTTTTTTGGCGGCCGGTCAGATGCCTATGAAGAGGCCCTTACGAAAGCTAGGAACTCCGCTCTGAAACAGCTGCAGAAAGCAGCCGTCCAGAAAGGCGCGAACGCTATCGTAGGTATCCAGGTCGCAGTCAATGTACTGGGCGGAAACAACGGAATGCTGATGGTTTCTGCCAGTGGTACGGCCGTTAAAGCAGAAAAGGAATGAATGAGAATTGAACAAACAGTTATACTATGAGGCCGCCGATGAGCTGCTTCAGAATCCGAACGTGCGCCGGATGAAAGAATTTCCGCACCACAATAGTTCCAATACCCTGGCCCACAGCATTCATGTGGCGGCTGTAGCCGGCAAAATCGCAAGTAAGATGAATCTGCGGGTGCATGAGAAAGAACTGGCCAGGGGCTGTATCCTGCATGATTATTATCTCTATAATACGCAGGAGATGGAATACAGTGCCTACCGGCATGGAACCCGTCACGCAGGCCTGGCACTGAAAAATGCTTCCCGGGAATATGAACTGACAGAAATCGAAAAAGATATGATTTATTCCCACATGTGGCCTCTCAATCTGACCCATCTGCCCCACTACAAGGAGAGCCTGCTGATTGTGATCGCAGATAAGTACTGCGCCGTAAGAGAATTTATGCATATGGCGCCGGATGTTAACATAGATTTTATGGAAGAAAATTTTAAGAAAATCTGAAAAATTTGTAAGAATTGTTTAATCATAGGATTTATATAAATAGTTTACTTCGTTCGACAGTTTGTTACTAAATCTGTTACAAAATCAAGCTTGAAAAACGATTCCAATTATAGTATACTACGTCGCGTGCATCGCCAAGAGCGATGGTGCATTTAGCACAGAAGGAGGACCATTATGAAAAAGCTTTTAGTATTTGTTCTGGCTGGTACGATGGCTATGGCTACACTGACCGCTTGCTCCAGCAAGTCTTCTGCTCCCGCTACTACTGCAGCTGCTGAGACTGAGGCCGCTACTACTGCAGCAGCCGCTGAGACCACTGCAGCAGCCGCTGAGACCGAAGCTGCTACCGAGGCAGCCGCTGAGACCACTGCAGCAGCCGCTGAGACTGAGGCCGCTACCGAAGCAGCAGAAGAGACCACAACCGCTGCACAGTAAAGAAAAGTATTAAACTCTGACGCAGGCTTCCTGTGACTTTTGTCAAAAGAGGCATGCGCAAAAGGAAAAAGAGGCTGTGAAAATATGGGATTTAATAATCTCAGGTTTTCACAGCCTCTTTTTTTTGTACAGATGCGACGACCTTGGCGGACCAGAAACAACCTGACGGGACCAATGTCGACTCAGCAGAACCAATGCCGACCGGACCAGACCAGAGACGACCGGATCCGACCAGAACAGACCCCCACATTTCTCGCGGAATGATTTATAGTGTTTCTATCTCGAAAATGCAGGAAATGGAGGTGAAAGTATGCGTTGGAAAAAGTGGAGGAACCGAAGGCGAGTCTTGAATCTGGCTGTGCTGGGACTGGGACTTATGGTACCTGTGGTACCTGGATCTGTGAGGGCAGCGGATTTTGCCAGAGAGCTGGCGGGTGCCAGAGGATACGGAGTGATCCGTCTGGATCTGCGGGAGAAGGCGTCTGAGAGCGGGAGACCGGTGGGCCGGATCCCGGAGGGGGAGCCCTTTACGATCCTGGCGGTCCGGGGAGAATGGTGGAAGGTATCTTATCAGAAGGAAGAAGGATATGTGAGACAGGACCGGTGTATGATTAATCTTCCGGATGTGGAGCCGGAGATTCTGTATGAGATCACCAATGCTTCTTCCAGCATCTATCAGTCTAGCGGCAAAAAGATCGATCAGGTAAGCGGAAAAAAACTGTATACGGCGGGGAAAGTATTCAACCGGAGACTGGACCGGAAGGAATATATCGTTCCGATTCTTTACAGCACGGCGGAAAAAATCGCCAAGGCGCAACGGTATGCGGAGGCGGATGGATATACCCTGAAAATATATGACGGGTACCGCCCCAGATCCGTGACGAAGTTGCTTTCCCGTCAGCTGAGTCAGTTATACAGGAAGGATTCTCAGGTGAGGAAGTATATTGATTACAACTATGTATGGCAGAAGGGAAAAGAAGTGAGAAAAAGTCACTGGGGCCAGGGGTGGTTTCTGGCGCAGAATGTTTCTTCCCATAATTGCGGAGCTGCGATCGATGTTACCCTGGCGGACCGGAAGAGCGGGAAGGAGCTGGACATGCCCTCGGCCATGCACGAGCTGAGTACCAGGGCGATCAAATACAGTTCGCCTTCCTCCGCCAGAAGTCCCAGAAATTATGCTCCTACGATGAATGCCAATGCCAGACGGCTGGACCATTATTTTACCAAAGCCGGGATGCAGACGCTGGCTTCAGAGTGGTGGCACTTCCAGGAAGAGGCAGGGCGGACCCGGGTGAAAAAGCTCACCGGCGGGAAGGGCTGTGATTTTCAGGTACAGGATATGATACAGTTCCGTTTTTCCGATGAAAAACCGGCTCTGGCCTATGAAAGAAAATAATTTTTTTCGGCTGAAAAACAGAAATTCCCTGTAACCTTTTTCCGGTTTTCCCTCCTATATAAGTGAAAGCGACAAAAAAGCGGACCAGGCTTCAGGTTTCGCACAGCGTAAAAGGATCTTATACAGGAGGTGCCTATGAAAAACGGGAACTGGATGAAAAAAGGCGGTATCTTTCTCATGACTCTGCTCCTGGCTCTGGAAGGCTGCACACAGAGCACGAAGTCGTCTGATATGGGATACGAGAAGAATGCAGCCACTTCCTATGCGAGAACCGAGTCCATAGCGGCCGCCGGTCTGGCGGAAGACGGAGAAGTGGCGGAAGAGTTTGCCATGGATGGAGGCGATTATGAGAATGCAGCGGTGATAGGAGAGACGGTGCCGCTGGCCGAGATGGACGTCACCGGCGAACCAGCGGAAAAGGAATCGGAGGAGAGCATATCACGGAAGATTGTGTGGACCGGATATCTGGAGATCGAATCCACTGATTATGAGCAGACCAGAAAAGAAATTCAGCAGATGTTCGATAAGTATCAGGTGCTGGTAGAGTCCTCCGGGGAATATGACAGCGGAAATCGCTGGAGCAGTTCCTCCTATGCCTACACCCAGAGGACGATGAACTGGCAGATCCGGATTCCCTCGGACCGCTTTGCCGCATTCTTTGAGGAAACGGGGAGTCTGACCGGACAGATCCGGAGCAAGAGTACCTCTTCGTCGGATCTGACGAAGCAGTACTCCGATACGGCGAACCGTATTGAATCCCTGACGATCCAGCAGAATAATCTCATGGAAATGATGAAGAAGGCAGATACGGTGGAAGATATGCTGGCTATCGAAGACCGTCTGACAGAAGTCCGCAGTGAGCTGCGGATCCTGACCAACCGGAATTCCCAGATCGACTACGACGTGGATTATTCTTCCCTCAGCATTCAGCTGCAGGAGGTGCACATCTATGAGACAAAGAATCTGACATTTACCGAACGGCTGCAGCAGACGATTCTGGATTCCGCTGCCGGATTTGTACAGGCCATGGCAGATCTGGGCGTGCTGCTGATTTACGCCTTCCCTTACCTGGTGGTATTCGGGGCTCTGGCCGTTCTGATCCTCCGCTTCCTCCGCCGGCGGAGAGAAAGAAAAGGCAGCAGGAAAGAAAAAACGGAGGTGGAAAAAGCAGAGATAGAAAAAGCAGAGATAGAAAAAACAGAGATAGAAAAAACGGACAAAGAAAAACAGGCGAAGGAATAAGGCATATTTGACAGAATCTGCCGGATCGTCTATACTTTCATAACAGTACTTAACTGAGACCTGTAATCCATGAAAGTTGGTTGTTATGAAAAAACAAGAACGTAATTTTACAGAGGGACGGATCTTAGTCCCTCTGTTATCATTTGGTTTTCCCATTTTGCTGGCGCTGGTGCTTCAGTCCCTGTATGGTGCCGTGGATCTCCTGATCGTAGGGCAGTTCGGGCAGGCGGCGGATATCTCCGGTGTATCCACAGGAGCCCAGATCATGATGACGCTGAATGGGCTGATTGCCGGGTTTGCCATGAGTACCACGGTGATCCTGGGGCAGCAGATCGGGGAGCGAAAAGGAAAGGAGGCCGGCCATACCATCGGCGCCGGCATTGTCTTTTTTCTGATCGTGGCTGTCATCATGACGGTTCTGGTGCTGGTTTTTTCTGTTCAGATCGCCAGGATCATGCAGGCACCGGCGGAAGCCTTCGGACAGACCGTTTCCTACATCCGGATCTGCGGCGGCGGGCTCCTGGTGATTATCGCCTACAATCTGATCGGAAGCATATTCCGCGGGATCGGGGACTCTCAGACTCCCCTCATCGCCGTGGCGATCGCCTGTGTGGTGAATATACTGGGTGATCTGCTGCTGGTAGCCGTCCTTCATATGGGAGCCGCCGGTGCAGCGATCGCCACGGTAGCGGCGCAGGCCATCAGTGTAGTGCTTTCTTTCTTCTTTATCCGAAGAAAGAAACTTCCCTTTCAGTTCTCCCGGAGAGATATTGCCTATGATGGCCGGATTACCCGGCGGATGCTCCGCCTGGGCACCCCGATCGCTCTTCAGGACCTGCTGGTGGGAATCTCCTTCCTGGTGATCATGGCCATTGTGAACAGCCTGGGACTGACGGCTTCCGCCGGCGTGGGAGTGGCTGAAAAGGTGTGCGGATTTATCATGCTGGTTCCTTCGGCCTTTATGCAGGCCATGACTGCCTTTACGGCTCAGAACGTGGGGGCAAGACGCTATGACCGGGCTGAGAAGGCGCTTCGCTATGTGATTCTGGTGTCGGTGGGCTTTGGTTTTGTCATGTTCTATATTTCCTTCTTCCACGGGACACTTCTGACGGGCGTATTCTCCCATGAAGAGAGCGTGGTGCTGGCCGGCGCAGATTACCTGAAAGCCTATGCCATCGACTGCCTGCTGACCGCCTTCCTGTTCTGCTTCATCGGATATTACAATGGTCTGGGGCTCACTCAGTTTGTCATGCTGCAGGGAATCATCGGCGCCTTTGGCGTGCGAATCCCGGTCTCCTTCCTGATGAGCCGTATGACACCGGTCTCTCTGTTCCATATCGGGCTGGCCACCCCGGCCTCTTCCCTCGTTCAGATCCTCCTGTGCTTCGGGTGCATGGTGTATGTGCGAAAAAAAATCATGAATCATATTGAATAAAATTATGCCTTTTGCTATCATGATATGGGATAGCTTATATCCGTAATCAAGAAAGCAAAAGAGGAGGAGGAATGATGAAACAAAGGAATGCTGCAAAATGGTGGGTTGGTCTGCTGTTTGGCCTGACTTTGATTCTGACAGCGGCCATGCCCGTGCAGGCGGCGAAGCAGAAGGTGGTGGAGAAGAAACTCTCTGCGAAGCAGATCAAAACGGTCTCTGGATCGAAGGGCAAGTATGAGTTCCTTTCGCGTGCGGTCACAGCCAATGCGGTGGCTATTGCCAAAGGTTCTCCCCGGGCTGATCGCTGGTCAGAGGATCAAATTCGGACCTTGTCAATTACTCAGAACGGTACATCCGAGAAGGTAATCGATCTGGATCAGATCGTACGTAAAAAACTGAAACTTTCTAAGGACACCGAGATCGCATTTTATCAGCTGACTGCGATCAAGAATGTGTTCTATGTCACCGGAGCCTATGCAGATTCCTCCGGAGGCATGGGAATGTTTGAAGGCGGAACCGCATTTTACGTCAGCACAAAGAATGGAAACAGTGTTACTGTGAAAAAACTGCCCGAATCTTCTATGCATGCCTGGCGCTGCGTGATCGACCGAAAGGATGGCTGGGGTCTGTATTATCTCAAGGGACAATATGTGGCGGTGGCAGACTGTGTTACAGTGGAAGACTTTGAGAAGATGGAATATACCTACTATTCATCGAAGAATCTGAAGAAATGGACTACCCGGAAACTGTCCGCCAGTAAGACGACGGAAAAGCTTCATAAAGAGATGGGAGGAGAAATCCATTTTCATTTTTCTCATGTGACAGGCCAGGCCCTCTATTTTGTCGAGGAGATCAACGGGGGACCGAACGGCGACTATCAGGGGATTCCGACGATCACCCTGATCTATACCACGGATCTGAAAAACTATGCGGAGGCTTCCAGCTTTAACAAGACGATCCGTACCAACGGAAAATGGAAGGAGTACGGCAAGTCATTCCTCTATACCAAGTACGTCGGGTATGGCGACGGGGAGAACTCGGTGGTACTCACTTATGAAGGGGAGCAGCAGACCACGGACGAGAGCTTTTCCATAAAGAGTTTTAAGATGTATACGGCCAGCGGCCTGAAGCAATTTAAAAATGTCATAAACCGGTCCGGAGCCTGGAATTCCTGCTTTACTCTGACCAATACAGGAATGGCCCGCCCGGTAGTATTCCTTGATGCCGGATCGAAACATGAGTTTTATATCCTGAGTCCGGCCGCCGGTTCTGCAGAGAAATATACTACCTCCCTGGCAGCCACCAATATAAACAGCGGAGATGCAGATCCGAAACAGAAGTGGATATTCTTCCTTTACGAGGGGAAATACCTGCTGGCCACAAAGGACAACGGAAAGACCATGTACCGGATGAAAACCGGGAAAAACAACCTCTCCGGTGTGGCAACAGTCGGCGAGAAGGTGCTGCTTCTGAGTGACGGAGGGCCGGATTACTATATTCCGATCGCGGCGATTGAGAAAACCTTAAAGTGATAATCGCAAATATTTTCAGAACAAAATTCGGGATATCCTTATTCAGGTAAGAGGGAAAAATTATAACGAGGAGGGAAAATATGAGAACGAAACAAAGGATTAGAGGGATGCGCTGGGGAGCGGCAGCATTGTTTGCGGTAGTGATTCTGCTAGGGCCCATGGGAAGCCAGAGAGTTCCGGCCGACTTCCATCGAAGCCATATTTAAAGGAGTTACGGGAGATGTCCTTACTTTCAGCGGCACCTATGAGTTCGAAGGGGAAAAGCGAACCTGGACCCAGAAAGTGGCCTTCAATCTCTGACGCAGGATTCTCGTGACTTTAGTCGTGAGAGGAATGCGCAA
>CAMOYN010000036.1 GCA_946630035.1 uncultured Lachnospiraceae bacterium | reverse complement strand
TCAGTGAAGAGTCCTACAGGAAATCGGAGAAACGACTGTGCATTACGATGGGGATCTCCACTCTTCTGGCGATACTGATTATCATTCTGCTCCCCTCCGACAGTGCACATATGGCAAAGAATATACTGCTGGTGTTGCTGGTGTTTGCACTGGCTCTCATCAGCAACACGGTCAATCTGATCGCTTTGGGGCTGAACAAAGAGAGATATGAAAAAACAGAATAAGCGCACCACAGGAGGAGACAGGGGACAGACCCCTGTCTCCTCCTCGATTTCCAAAGCCGCAGAAGGAGACAGAGGACCGTCCCTTGTCTCCAAACAAACGCCGCAGAAGGAGACAGAGGACCGTCCCCTGTCTCCAAAAAGCCTATTGACGTAGTATGAAAACAGGATTATGATAGAAAAAGCTGAAAATTTATAAAAATGCCAAAAAATGCACAAAATCAAAAACGGGGGCTGGATATGTTGTTTGTGAAAATGAAACGTGTGTTGTTGTTTGTGAGTCTGTGGCTTCTGGTTGTGACGGGAAGGACGGTCTACGCGGAGGGAGATTCGTTCCAGGATCCGATCGGTGTCGATCCCGGGGAGTGGGTGTCGGGGGCTCTGACCAGCGCGGAGGGTGAGGTCTATTACTGCACGGCCGTTCCGATGCCGGGCTATTTTCGACTTGTTTTTAAGAACGACCCAGATGCCAGGCCGGATGCGCACTGGGTGGTCACCATGTATGACAGAGACCACAACTTCCTGCTGGAAAGAAAATTTTACGCAAGAGATATCACGGAAAGAAATACGATGCTGTGCGGCGTCGGAATGGCACAGACATATTACTTTAAAATACATACCGATGAGGATGCAAAGGCATCCTGGTCCAAGGCAAAGTATTCTTTCATGATTGATTTTGAGGATAACTTTGACTGGGAGTATGAACTGAATAATAGTTTTGAGAACGCCAACTGGACACGCCTGGGGAGGATTGATTATGGAAATCTGATGGACCCGGAGGATGAAGATTACTACAAATTCAATGTGCCGGAAGCCGGTCGGTTGCGGGTGTTTTTTAAGCTGGCAGATAAAAAAGCTCAGGATCATAAGTGGTATTTAAGGGTATATGATTCATCTCACTGGCCTATAATGGATGGATTACTGGGGGAGAATGTCGATGACAGCATAGAATCCTGGGAAAATCTTCCCGCAGGCGATTACTGGCTGCGAATTGACACGGACTCCACGGATCCGGACGCCTGGTCCGATTCGATCTATTCGGTCAACATAAACTGTTATGAAGATCCGGATATGGAGAAGGAGGATAATAACAGTTTCGAAAAGGCAAACCCCATTCAGCTGAATCATTCGTATGATGCCAGCATGAAAACACATGCGGACGAGGATTACTATACCTTCAGCACCGACCGGCCGGGAAGTGTCAGCCTTGCTCTTTCGTGGCTCAAGGATGAAAACGTTCCTTACTGGATATTTGAGATATATGACGCGAACCGGAATCAACTGTTGGAAAGAAAGGTCCGGGCTCAGAAAGACACTCCTGTGGAAACCGGAAAGATCGGTCTGGATGCCGGCAAATACTATCTGAGAATACGCACGGACTACGACTGGTATTCCGATTATTACGATATGCCCTATACGATGGCATTGAATTTCAAAAAAACCGCCCGCTGGGAGACGGAACGAAACGACAGTTTTAAAACGGCAGATGATATCCAGACGGAATTGCCCTACAGCGGGTCTGTGATGGAGAGCCTCGATGCCGATTATTATCGCTTCCGGGTGGGTAAAACCGGCGGATATCGTCTTTCCTTTGATCATGAAAAAATGAACTCCGTCAAAACATTCTGGAAAGCGGATCTCTATGATTCCTCTGAAAAGAAACTAGCCAGCTATTCTTATACCGGAAATGGTAAGAAAAAAGGCGAACTTCCCATTGCATTGAAAAAGGGTACCTATTACCTTCGGGTCAAGGGCGGAAAATATCAGTGGTCCGATGTAACTTATAAGTTCGCCATCCAGTCGGCAAAGCTGCCCCAGCCGATGACGATCAAGACGAAGCCCATAACCATTTCAGCGGAAGAATTAAAAAAGGCGAAAAAAATCATACCCCCCGAGGAAATATTTACCATTAAAAAGGCGAAGGGCAATGTTCGCTTTAAACAGATCACAGGCTCCGAAGAACTGAAGCTGACAAAGAAAGGAAAACTGACCATAAAGAAGAATACAAAGCCGGGGAAATATAAAATCCGCGTCCGCGCCGCCGCTGCCGGCGACAAGGATTACTGCTCCGGAGCACTGCTGGTATCTGTCAAGGTCAAAGTTACCAAATGAGTCAGGAGGGACGGTTCTTTTTGACTCATTGCACACAAGGAGACAGAGGACCGTCCCCTGTCTCCCTGGAATGAGGTGTATAAAGATGAAACGAATACTATTGATTTTGAGTCTGTTGCTGATGTTGGTAACAGGGAAAAATGTTTATGCTGAGGGTGGGGCTCGTGAGAGAGCTATCTGGATCCGGACGGGTGAATGGGTGTCAGGTGGCGTGAGCTCTTCGGAAGAGGAAGTTTATTACAGATTTTCCGCGAGCTGGTCAACGGCTGTAACTATTTCATTTAAAAATGAGACCCGTCTGCAACAGGGTATCCAGTGGGTAGTTTCATTATATGACAAGAATTTTGAGTTTATTCTTGAGAAGAAATTTGACATGGGTCATACCCGGACGGAAAGCACACTGTTATGTGGGATCAACAGCATGCAGCCTTATTACATAAAAATCCGGACCGAGGGAGGTGTGAAGTCCGACTGGCCAAACACAGGATATTCTTTCCGGATTGATAAGGATAATTATTCGGGGTGGGAAGTGGAACTCAACAACACGATAGAGCGGGCAGATAAAGTACACCTGGAAAGCTACCAATATGGAAATCTGATGGATCCGGAGGACGTGGATTATTACTATTTCAAGACTCTCAAGGCGGGTCAAGTGGAACTGGAGTTCTGGTTGAGTGATGAGTATACACAGGACGGTAAGTGGGATGTGACGGTATATAATTCTAAGGGTACTGCTCTCATTTATAAGACCATGGGAGAGAAATCGTACGATGAAATGTATTCTTTTAAAATACTTCCGCCGGGGATATATTACATAAAAATAGATACAGGTAATCGTGGCAGGAAAGCCTGGTCGGATGAAAAGTATAGTTTTAAAGTGATCTGCGACGAGAATTTAAATGTGGAGCAGGAGAAGAATAACAGTATTTCGAAGGCGAATCCGATTCAGCTGAGTCAGTACTATAATGCAGCATTGCAGACGGAAGAAGATATAGACTACTTCGCAATACGCACAGAGAAACCGGGATATATGCTAATCCAGATATTATGGGAAGAGAATTATAAGTACTCCAATTTCAATTTTGAGTTATATGACGGAGATAAAAAATATCTGTTCGGAAGGAGCGTGAAACCTCAAACAGAAAAATACGTAGAATTCGGAAGGATTGGTCTGCCTCCCGGGACGTATTATCTCAAAATGTATGCATCTGAGTATGGACAGAAGCATTGGTCGGATATGCCATATGGATTGGTGGTGTGGCTGGAAAAAAACTCATTTTGTGAAACAGAGACAAATAATTCTTTTGAAAAAGCCGACGAGATTAAGATTGGCAGCACATACAGCGGTTCTGTTATGGAGAGCACAGATCAGGATTATTATTCTTTTAAAGTGACAAAAAGAAGAGGGTATGCTCTGTGCTTCGATAATGACTGGGGCAGCGCCCGGAAGAACTGTTGGAAGGCGGCGCTCTATGATTCATCCGGAAATAAAATGGCGAGTTACTCCTACGCCGGAAACGAATGCGATCATTCAGAACTTCCATTGGATTTAAAAAAAGGGACCTATTATATAAAAATTACAGGTGGTAAAAAACACTGGTCGGATGCCGATTACAGGATTTGCATACAGAACAAACCACTGCCTCAGCCGATGAAGGTGAAGACGAAGAAAATAAGGATCAAAGCCGATGAACTGAAAATTTCCGATAAGAAAATACCTTCCAGGGATGTCTTTGTTGTTAAAAGAGCGAAGGGAGAGGTTTTCTTTTTTAAAGAAGAAGGGTCGAAAAAACTTAGACTGGCGGAGAATGGGAATCTCACAGTAAAAAAGAATACAAAACCGGGAGAATATGAGATCCGAGTTCGCGTGGCAGCTAATGGTGATGAATACTACTTGCCCGGAGCAGTATTCGTGCCTCTCAGAGTCAAGGTCGTAAAGTAAGCCGGAGGAGACAGGGGACGGTCCTCTGTCTCCATCAGAATTGTACACAAGGAGACAGAGGACCGTCCCCTGTCTCCTCTGTTGCCTTGAAAAAATACTAGCATAAAATACAGTTTTGTATTATAATATTTGTATGACCAGAAATAATGATATCCGCGAGAGCGGAGAGGTGTGCAGAAAGGAGAGGGATAATGAAGACAATCATGAAAAGATGGGTCCTTCCGGTGTTGTTGTTGGCGATGATCGTGATGGAGACTGCGGTTCCGGTTCAGGCGAAGAGGTACAGTGAGAATGGTACCTGGAAGAAGAAGATCGGCAGCAAGACCTGGTATTTTGATGTCAATGACTATACCAGCGGAACGCCGGACGACGATCCCAACGCGAAGTACTATGGTGTGGTGTACATCTTCCGCGGGAAGACGAACATGAACAAGTTCAAGTATTCCAAAATGGCGGAGTACTACAAAAAGGGAACAAATAAGTACTGCATCAAATACAAGGGTGGGCGGATTACTTTTAAGGTTTATTCCAAATATCTGATGCTGACTCAGAACACGGGAACCGTGAGCGGTACGAAGCTCAGCGGTAAGTTTACCTTGGTTCGCAGACATTACTCCTGATCCCGGAAGTTGATACAGGGCGCCGGGGAGACAGAAGGGACGGTTCTTTTTGACTCATTGTATGCAATGAGTCGAAAAGAACCGTCCCTTCTGTCTCGTTTTAAAGCTATACAATATGACGGGATTATGTTATAATTATAATAATTGGATAATAATTTCGGAAGGACGGAATCTTTCCTGACGGGTATGTTGTTGTGACCGAAGATAGCGATTTACGTCTATCATAGAAGGAGGTCTTTTTTGTATCTGTGGCTGATTGATGGACTGGTGTACCTTGGCAGTGCCTTGATGATCTATAATATATACGGGTTTCTGCGGTTTGCGCGTTTCGTGAGGAATAGTGAGGGAGGGGCGAAGAATCGTCGGATCCTTTATATACCCATAGTAATGCTTACGTTGTTTCTGATGGGCTATCTGGCGGTTGCTCTTATGGGGAACCGTGATATTCTGATTGCCGGGATTCTGTTTGGGGGCAGTGTATTTGTCTGGGTTATGTACCGGATGCTGAACGAGGTTACGATTCATCTGGTAGAGCAGGAAAAACTGAAGACCCAGCTTATGGCGGCGGAGGAGAGCAACCGTATGAAGACGGGTTTTCTTGCTACTATGAGCCATGAGATGCGTACTCCGCTGAATGTGATTCTGGGATTATCCCATATGGCGCAGACAAATCCGCAGGTGCCGGGGGAGGCGAAGGAGCAGCTGCAGAAAATTTCTCAGAGCGGTGAGCATCTTCTTCAGATGATTGACAATCTGCTGGATCTTAACCGCATGGAAAACGGCAGTCTGGAAGTGAAAAAGAAAGCCTTTTCGATGGAGAATATGTTGAGGCGGATCGATGATGTGGCAACCTATCTGTGTTCGGAAAAGAATCTGGATCTCGAGATCCGGGTGGGAGATGGGGTGAAGGGCCGGTATGAGGGCGACGAGTACATGATCGAGCAGGTGCTCCTGGCGATCGTGAACAATGCTGTCAAGTACACAGAGGCCCCGGGGCTTGTCCGGCTCTCGGCGGAGAAAATCCCTTCCGAGGATGGTGTTTGCCGGATCCGCTATAAAGTGGCGGATACCGGGATTGGTATTGATGAGGAGTTTCTCCCGAAGATCTATGAGATCTTCGCCCGGGAGGAAGGTGGAACTACCGCTCGTTATGGCGGCAGCGGAATCGGTCTGGCTGTGACCAAAAACAAGGTAGACCTGCTGGGGGGAAGTATTGAAGTAGAGAGTGAGAAGGGTAAGGGGTCCGTTTTTACGGTGATCATTCCAGTGACTCCCCTTTCGGAGCCTGCGGAGGCCCGGGAAGATTCTGCGGAGAACGGGACGGCTCTTCCTCTGGAGGGGGAAGAGATGTCTCTGGAGGGGAAACGAGTTCTTATTGTGGAAGATATTCCGGATAATGCCGAGATTACGGCGGATCTGCTGGAACTGGAAGGGGTGGAGAGTGACCACGCGGAAAATGGACAGATCGCCGTGGAGATGGTAGAAAAATCGGAGTTGTTCTACTATGATGCTATCTTGATGGATCTGCGGATGCCGATGATGGATGGACTGGAAGCCACCCGGAGGATTCGCCATCTGGCAAGGAAAGACGCCTCGAAGATACCTATTCTGGCTCTGACGGCGAATGCTTTTGAAAGTGATGTAAAGGATTGTCTGGCTGCCGGGATGAATGCACATTTGTCCAAGCCGATTAATCCGGAGAAACTGTATTCGGCACTGAAATATTATGTCAGGCAGATAGACAGGAACAGAGTGGAGGTATAGATATATGATCCGGTCGAAACAGATTCAGCGGCCGCAGCTGGTTTTGGTAGTGGATGATCAGGAACTGAATCGGGATATTCTCGGAGTAATTCTGGAGGATAACTTCGAGGTGATCTATGCGGAAAACGGCCAGGAAGCGATGGAGCAGATCCGGGAGAGAGCGGAGGAGCTGTCTCTGATTCTGCTGGATCTCATGATGCCGGTGATGAATGGATTCCAGGTCCTGGAGCAGGTCGGAGCCGACGAGGAACTGAAAAAGATTCCGATCATCGTTCTGACTGCGGAGAAGGAAGCCGAGCTTCGGGCCCTTCAGATGGGAGCAGCAGATTTTATCACAAAACCCTTCGAGGTTGACGAAGTGATTCTGGCTCGTGTCAACCGGATCATCGAGCTGAGTGAGGGCAGAAAACTCATCTCGGCGGCAGAGCATGACCGGCTGACCATGCTTTACAACCGGAACTTTTTCTTTGAATATGCCAACCGGCTGTACCAGTATCATCCGGAATATCAATTGGATGCTCTTGTTCTGAATATAGAGCAGTTCCACTCGGTGAATGCCCTGAACGGCTACGAGT
The DNA here is from genome assembly GCA_946630035.1 of uncultured Lachnospiraceae bacterium. Lineage (GTDB taxonomy): Bacteria > Bacillota > Clostridia > Lachnospirales > Lachnospiraceae > UBA3305. The sequence continues at coordinate 7,762 of CAMOYN010000036.1, read as the reverse complement.
TTGGCGACGATGTACTGCGGGCCCTGGGAAATGAGATACGGACCTTTCTGTCGGAAACCGAGGGGATCGCCGGCCGTTTCGAAGCAGACCGCTTTGACATCTATTGTGTGCATCAGCCGGATTACCGGGCTCTGTTGCAGCGGTTCCAGGATAAACTCAACCAGATCTCACCGAAGGTTAACATTCACCTTCGGATGGGAGTGAAGCCCTGGCGGGAAGGGGTAGAGCCCGTACTGCTCTTTGACCGGGCACGGGCCGCCTGCAATATGGTCCGGGGCAATTACCAGAATCCTCTGATGATCTATGACGAAGATATGCGGATGCAGGAGCTTCTGAACCAGCGGCTTCTGAATGACCTCAGAGGCGCAGTGGAAGAAAAGCAGTTTGTCGTATATTACCAGCCTAAATACAATATTCAGACGGATCCCCCCAGGCTGGCCAGCGCCGAGGCGCTGATCCGCTGGAAACATCCGGAACTGGGCATGGTCCACCCGGGGGCTTTCATTCCCCTGTTTGAGGGCAACGGGCTGATCAGCCAGGTGGACAGCTTTGTCTGGCAGGAAGCGGCAAAAAAGGTGGCAGAGTGGAAGAAAAAATACGGGTTCACCTTACCGGTGTCAGTGAATCTGTCCCGGGCGGATGTATTTGATCCGACTCTGATCAGCCAGCTGGAGGATCTGGTTACCAGTAACGGCCTGGAATACAAAGATATCAAGCTGGAAGTGACGGAATCCGCGTATACCGATAATGCGAGCCAGGTTCTGGAGGTTATTGCCGGGCTTCGGGCGAAGGGCTTTGAGATCGAGATGGACGATTTCGGAAGCGGATATTCATCTTTGAATATGCTCTCCGAGATGCCGGTGGATGTTCTGAAAATGGATATGAAATTCATACGAAACATCGAGAAACGCGAGACAGACCGCCGGCTGGTATATCTGATTATGGATATTGCGAAGTATCTGGGTCTGGCCGTCGTGGCGGAAGGCGTGGAGACAAAGGGGCAGCTGGACTTTTTGAGAGAGAGCCGCTGTGACCTGGTACAGGGATATTATTTTTCCAGCCCTCTGCCGCCGGATGAATTTGAGAGACTGATCCAGCATGAACTGAAAATTAAAAGGGAATAAAAAGCATTATAATCGGAAAGGAAATGAAAAAATGATTCTGAGGGAGTTATATGAAATAATTGATGGGGATTATGATAAAGCGATACAGATCATGCGCATAGAAAAACTGATGGATAAACATATCCGTAAGATGGTCGCAAACAGTACCGTGGAAAAAATGATTGAGGCGGGCAGAACGATGGATGGCGCGGAGCTCTTTGACGCAGCTCATGCCGTAAAGGGTGTCTGTGGCAATCTGGGGCTCGTGAAGCTGGCCGCGGAAGCATCGGAGATCTGTGACGAATTCCGTCCCGGCAGCAGCCGGAAATTTACGGACAGCGAACTGAAAGAAAAACTGGCTCAGTTTGAAGCGCAGTATCGGAAAACGGAAGAAGGCATTCGCCGGTATATGGAGGGTTGAAGAAAGGACTGCAATTTGACGGGGGATGATTAAATGGAGAGCAGGGAGGAGAAGAAATATCTGTCTTTGGCAGGTGCCTGGACACTGGCCTTTGGCTGTAGTGTGGGATGGGGATCCTTTGTGATGCCCGGAACCACGTTTCTTCCTGTGGCCGGACCGGTGGGAACAGCCATCGGAATTGCCGCAGGAGCACTTGTCATGATGATCCTGGGTCTGAACTATCATTATCTGATGAACCGGTTTTCGGGAGGCGGTGGAACCTATACCTATACCAAAATGTGTTTTGGTTACGATCATGGATTTTTAAGTGCATGGTTCCTGATCATAACCTACATTGCAGTCATATGGGCCAATGCCACAGCGCTTCCTCTGATTGCCCGGACGCTTTTGGGAGGAATATTTCAGTTCGGGTTTCATTATCAGATCGCCGGATACGACGTCTACATGGGAGAGGTTTTCATGGCGGTTGCTGCTCTCTGCATAGCGGCGGGGCTGTGTCTTAGGCGTAAACTGGCGGAGAGGGTGCAGATCCTGATGGCGATTCTGCTTTTTGCCGGAGTTCTGATCTGCTTTGTCGGAGCCCTTCTTTCCGGAGGGAGCAGAAACATGGTAAGCCCGCCGTTTTCACCGGAGAACTCCGGATTCGGAGGGGTGGTTACCATCTTTGCACTAGCCCCCTGGGCCTTCGTAGGTTTTGAATCCATCTCTCATTCCACGGGAGAGGCAGCCTATCCGCTCAAAAAGACATTTCATGTCATTCTTGCCGCCCTCGTGACCGGTGCCCTGGCTTATATTATGCTGGCTTTTCTGGCGGCATCGGCTCTCCCTGAGGGCTGCGGCACCTGGGTGGATTATATAGGCAGTCTGGGAAGCCGCTCCGGTATCTCGTCGCTGCCGACCTTCTTCGGGGCGTGGACGAGCCTGGGAAATGCGGGCTCCGTCCTTCTTGGCGTCACGGCTTTGTGCGGGATCTTTACCGGGCTTATCGGAAACTATATCGCCCTCAGCCGTCTGCTGGCGGCGATGACGGAAGATGGTATGCTTCCCGGCTGGTTTGGGAAAAGCAACAAGGATCATGTACCGGGAAATGCGATTCTGCTGATTTCTCTGATTTCGATCGTTCTTCCTTTTTTCGGACGGACGGCCATCAGCTGGATTGTGGATGTCACGACGGTAGGCGCCACCATAGCCTATGCCTTTGCATCCGCCAGTGCCTGGAAATGTGCCAAAGACGAGGAGAATCGGCGGATGAGCGCCGTGGGAATGGCAGGAATTGTCGTTTCTGTTCTGTTTGCACTGGAATTTCTGATTCCCAATATCACATCAGTCAAAACCTTATCCACCGAGTCCTATCTGATTCTGGCCGCGTGGGGAATTTTGGGATTTGCCTATTTCTGGCTTGTCCTGCGGCAGGATAAAGAGCGCCGCTGGGGGCGTTCCACGGTCACCTGGATGGTTCTGCTGGGACTGATTATTTTCACTTCCAGCATCTGGGCGGATCAGTCAGCCCAGAAAGCCGTGAAGGATTCCGTAGAACCGATTCACCGTTATTATACGGAGGGAGATGGCGAAGGAGCGGATGGTGAAATCGCCGATATGGACTTCCTGAATCAGGAATTACAGCGGATCGACCGGTCGCTGGATCTGAGCAATACGATCCTGGTGATTCTGATTGTTACGGCTCTCGGATTCCTGCTCTCCATTTACTCACTGATACAGAAACGGGAGAGGCAGACCGAGATAGAAAAAGCACTGGCGGAGGAGAGCAGCCAGGCCAAGACCAGTTTTCTCTCCAACATGAGTCATGAGATCCGTACGCCTATGAATGCGATTATAGGCCTGGATAACATTGCCCTGAAAAATCCGAATCTGACGCCGAAGACCCGGGAACAGCTGGAAAAGATCGGTTCCAGCGCGAAACATCTGCTGGGGCTTATCAATGACATCCTGGATATGAGCCGGATCGAATCCGGGCGGATGGTTCTGAAGAATGAAGAATTCTCTCTGCAGGAGTTTCTGGATCAGGTCAATGTGATTATCCATGGTCAGTGTGTGGATAAGGGACTGCAGTATGAGTGTGCTATCATCGGCCGGGTATATGATTATTACTTCGGCGATGACATGAAGCTCAAACAGATCCTGATCAATATCCTGGGAAATTCAGTAAAATTCACAGAACCGCCCGGGAAAGTCAGCCTGACCGTAGAATGCCTTCAGGAAGAGAACGGACAGAGCAAGATGCGGTTTATGATGAAGGATACCGGCATCGGTATGGATAAAGATTACCTTCCCAAGATCTTTGAAGCCTTCTCTCAGGAAGATGAGACCTCCACCAATAAATACGGCGGCAGCGGTCTGGGGATGGCCATCACCAAAAACTTTGTGGAAATGATGGGCGGCACCATTCACGTGGACAGTGAGAAGGGCGTCGGCTCTGTCTTCAGCGTCACGGTAGACCTGGAATGCTCCCTGCGCAGTGGCCACGACGAGCATGGAACCCTTCCTCCGGATTTCCGGATCATTCTGGTGGATGACGATGCCGTAGCCTTAGAGCACGCACAGCTGGTCCTGGAAGACATCGGAATCAAGTCCACCGTCACCACCGAACCGGAAGAGGCCCTGACTCTGATGCGGCAGGCAAAAGAAGAAGGACGGGAATACCATCTTCTCCTGACGGATTATAAGATGGCTTCTATGAACGGCCTGGAGCTGACGCGCAGGATGCATGAGTTTGATGATCACAAGACCGCCGTCATCATGCTGACGGGCTATAACTGGGAGATCATTGAAAATGACGCGGAAAAGGCAGGGATCGATGATATTCTGGCCAAACCGATCTTCGCGGATATGCTGGTCCGGAAGATTCTGAATGTACTGAAAAAACGGGCTGAGGCAGAAAATCCCGACGCAGCCGAAGAGCAGGAAGAAACCCTCTCCGTAGAATCCGTACTGGCCGGCCGGCGCGTCCTGATGGCTGAAGACGTAGAACAGAACGCAGAGATCCTCGCCGATCTGCTCGACCTGGAAGACGTCGCCGCGGAACACGCCCTCAACGGACAGATGGCCGTAGACATGTTCTCTGAAAAACCCTCCGGCTACTACGACGCCATCCTCATGGATGTACGCATGCCGGTCATGGACGGCCTGACCGCAACCAGAACCATCCGCGCCCTCGATCATCCGGACGCACAGACCATCCCCATCATCGCGATGACAGCCAATGTATTCGACGAAGATGTGGAAAAATGCCTGGAAGCCGGCATGAACACCCACCTGGCCAAACCCATCGAACCAGAACTCCTCTTCCTCGAACTAGCAAAACTCATCGAAAACCGAAACGAATAAACCCGCCACCGGGACCTGTCCCCATTGGCGGCTCCATTGGCGCCCATTGGTGGCTCCTGGCGGTTTTGGTTGTCAGCGGACGGTTACCTTGACCTTCTTTCGGACGCCGTTGACGGCGTATACATAAATGGAAGCTTTTCCTTTTTTCTTTGCCAGAACCCGGCCGGACAGGCTTACGTCGGCTACGGAGGTATCTGTGCTCAGGAATCTCAGCACGTCGGTGCAGTTCTTGAGTCGTTTTTTACTGTCCGTTTTTGTCACGGAGGCGCGGATGCGGCTGCTCTTCCCGATCTTCAGGGTCAGGGTGGCGGTTGTCTTAAGGGTGACGGCTTTGGGATTTGTGTACTTCTTATCCCCGCCGCTGGTAAAGGCGTGGAGGATCGGACTTTTCACGAGATAGGTCTTTTTCCCGTTCCGGATGGTGTAAGCTCTTACATAGGCTTTATAGGAAGTCTGCTTTTTGAGTCCTTTTTTGGTCCAGCTGCGGGTGCCGGTCTTTGTTATGGTCTTCACTTTTTTGTAGGCATACTGCCGGCCGGTATCGTTGCACTGTGCAAAGAAAATGTCGTAGCCGGTGGCTTCTGATACTTTGGTCCAGGAAATCCGGAGAGCGGTTTTTCCGCTGGATTTCATATCCGCCAGGAGAATGCAGGCCGGATCTTTTGGTGTTACTTCCTGCTCCGATTCCTTCTTCGGATCGGATTCCTCGGCCTTACTGGACTCCTCGGCCTGGCTGGATTCCTCGGCCTGGCTGGATTCCTCGGCCTGGCTGGATTCCTCGGTCTGGCTGGATTCCTCGGTCTGGCTGGACTCCTCGGCCTCACTGGATTCTTCGATGGGCGGCTGGGTCTCCCGTTCTGTGACGGTCAGCCGTCCTTTCACATAAGTAATCGCGTAATTGGCGGTGACATCTTCGGTGCCGTCGGTGATCTGCGCCTCGGCCGGAGTGATCCTGCCATTGGTTGTCAGCCGGGCTGTGTTGCCGGAGAGCAGTTCTACCGAGAGGACACTGTGTTCCGGCACGGCACCTTCCAGGATAACCTGATCCGGCCCGGTGAGAATGTCGTCGCCTCTCTGGACGGTCTGGTCTTTGGCGGTTATGGTTACATTTCTTTTTGCAATCGTAAATGTGCTCTCGGCAGTGCCATAATAGAGCCCCTGCCCCTGAATGGAAACCGTGGCTTTCCCTGCCTGAATATTGTCGCTGAAGGTGACCGTATAATCGGTTCCCTCCGTCAGCAGGGTCCCGTTTACACGGACTTCCGGTGCGAAAACCTGGGGCTCCGCATTGTAAACACAGTCAGAAACACCGGAAATTTCCGCCTTGGCGACGGAGAAGACATAATCCGGGTGACTGGAAGCATAGAAAGGAATCAGCGCCAGGGTGAGATTGTTGAGCCAGGTCCGGTTGTTGGCCCGCCACATATCGAGGGTATTGATCACGGCTCCGCGCACCCTGGTATTGGAAGTGGCGCCGGGCAGCCGGATGTTGCTGACAGAACTCAGTACATAGAGCTTATCCCCTTCGTATCCCAGATACAGCATCTCATGGCCGGGGAAGGAAAGAATGGTTCCGATGGGTAGCCGTTTGATAAAGGCCGTCTTTTCCTCCTCCGACATCTTCGACAGATTATATTCTTTTATTACCCCATTGTTTCGCCCGACTCCCCGGGGCAGATCCAGGCCGAAACATCCGTAGACATCCCGGCAGAATCCGGAACAGTCTTCGGACTGCAGCATGCTGCCCCAGCCGTAGGCATCCCCCAGCTGATTCATGGCAACCATGATAATATTTTCGGCGGTCAGGGGAAGGCATCCCTCGCTGACCTTTCGGTTCTCGCCGATCAGGGCGAGCTTCTTCTCATAGGTGCCGTCGCTTTTCCGTACCGGCATCCAGACCACGTGATTGTTATGGGCCGTACGATTGCTGATCCGCCCCTGAATCTCTTCCTCACTGGCCAGCTGCAGACGGGAACCCATGGTGATCCGGCGGCCTGCCGTCTCCGGCTGAAAATTGGAGGCCTCCGTGAAAATTTTATCGTCATAGACCACCAGCACCTGATCCGAAGGATAATGCCACGCGTCGAGCCATTCCTGCCGGTCGGCGCAGATCGCCACATCCTCCGCCGGGATCCAGCCGCTGCCGCAGCAGGTAAGAGCGGCATAATATTTCCCGTCGGCGGATCGCGTGCGCAGGAGCACCGGCTCATTCACCTTCACGAGGGTAAGAAAATTGTAATCGAAATCCGGGTCATTGGGATCATCCTGGAGGGGCTGCTTCGTCGGATAGGCCAGCAGGCTGGTCCGGGTGGTACATATCGCATACAAGGTCTTGCGCATCTGCACGCCGCCGTTCATATCCACGTCCGGGTCCTGGCACAGAGCGATCAGCGGATCGTAGAGCGCCTCTTTGCTCACTCTCTTTCCGCTGGCATCATAGCGCGCCCCCACACTGTAAAAATAATCCGCATCGTCCCTGGCGCCGGACATCAGTGCTTTTACCCGGGCAAGGGCATCGTACTCGGCCTGGCTCCAGCTTGCCATATCCCGGGTCTGTTTCGACGTCTTCCAGATCGACTGGTTCAGCTTAATGACATCCTGCGAATCCGCGAGCACCCGGTCCGGATCCCCCAGCTTATTCGACCAGTAGGCGGGTTTGGACATGGCCGGCGTCACATCCGGCAGATATAGAACCGCCGCCAATGTCTGCACCGGCAGGAGGCCGATCAGTAAAATAAGCCCCGCGAGGCGAAATAACATGGTCCATCTCTGACGCAGGATTCTACCCTCCGGCTTCCCCGGTTTTACAGGATTTATCGGTCCGGCAGGATTCATTGATTTCAATCTCTGACGCAGGATTCTCGTGACTTTAGTCGTGAGAGGAATGCGCAAA
>CAMOYN010000035.1 GCA_946630035.1 uncultured Lachnospiraceae bacterium | reverse complement strand
GTAATGCATGGAGCTGACTGTTACTAATCGATCGAGGGTCTTGGCCTCATAAGAGATTTGTTGTTGTGACTTTTCCGGTATGTGTTTTCAGGAACAAAAACAGAGCACGGCAGCGAGTTTGCTGCCAGGTGTATATATTCCTCGATAGCTCAATGGTAGAGCACTCGGCTGTTAACCGAGTTGTTGTAGGTTCGAGCCCTACTCGGGGAGCTCCCGATTATCTTCGGAATCTGGCTCCATGGTCAAGCGGTTAAGACACCGCCCTTTCACGGCGGTAACATGGGTTCAAATCCCGTTGGAGTCACTGCGATAGCAACAGATCGCAAAATATGGTATGGCGACATGGCCAAGCGGTAAGGCAAAGGTCTGCAACACCTCTATCCCCGGTTCGATTCCGGGTGTCGCCTCTAAAAAGCTGTGAGATTTCTCACAGCTTTTTTGTCGTTCCAAGCAGACAATGAGTCAAAAAGAACCGTCCCTCCTGACTCATTTAGCGGATTTTTTTGCGGAATTCGGTGGGGGTGCAGTGCATGTGTTTCTGGAATATGCGTCCGAAGTAACTGTGATCGTTGAAGCCTACTGCTTCGGAGATGCTTTGAATGGTGTCGTCGGATTCGAGTAGTCTTCGGGCGGCCATCCGGATCCGGTAGTTCTGCAGATAGCGGGTGGGGGATATTCCCAGTGTGTTCTGAAAGCAGCGGAAGCATTCTCGTTCGCTGATCATGGCGGAGGCGGCGATATCGGCGAGTTCGATGTGACTCTGGTAGTTTTTTCGTATGTAGAGGAGCATGATCTGCATGCGTTCTTCGTTGCGGTCGTTGAGGGTGCGGCGCTGTCCGAGATGTGGCTTAATGTCCTGAAATACTTTTTTCCACAGGAGGGAAAAATATGCCCGTACGTCCAGTTCGTAACCTGGCTGCTGTCCCTCCGAGGCTTCTTTGGCTGCGTCAAGGTAGCGGACCACGTCGGCGGTATATTTATTCTGATGGGAGAAATAAAACAGATCCAGATCCCGGCTTTCCAGCACGGGGCTTACATAGCGGGAATCAAAAACCGTGCCCCAGGTGCCGGTGATGATATCCGGATAGAACAGATGGACATCCACGGTGGCATGGCTGCCGGCGGGCTCTGGTGCGACGGCGTGGAGGGTGGAAACATTGACCAGGCAGCATTCCCCGGTGGAGAGGATGTAACTGCTCTTACTGCTTCGGATCGTGATGCTGCCGGATGTGACAACCAGAAACTCGAATTCCTTGTGTTGATGAAAGGGGGTCCGGTCTTCCAGATAGGTCTCGAAATCCAGCTCGTAGCTGATGTAGGGAAAACCGGGATAGGCTTTTTCCTGGGGGGAGGGGGTGTGGCCTCGATGGAGATAACGCTCTACTTCCATGTTTTCTGTGAGACGAAGACCTATGATCTGCATTTGGTTCGGGTTCCTCCTGTCTTTAGCCTGTCGCGTCACCGCGACGACAACTCCATATGTGGTGATTTATGAACTATCCGATTATTTTACCTCTGCCGGGCGGCATTTACAATCTTCTGTTAAAAATCTTAAGAAATTTTGTGGTTGAGTTTGACAAGAGGTTCTTGGTATACTGAGGATACCAAAGTCCTAAGCTCAGCAAAAAGAAATATTGATAGAGGTAATATAAAATGCTGAAAATACTGGTATGTGATGATGACCGAGAGATCGTGGAAGCCATTGAGATTTATCTGAGCCAGGAAGGGTATGAGATTCTGACGGCCTACGATGGGGAAGAGGCTGTGGATATTCTCCGCCGTGAAGAGGTTCACCTGGTGATTCTGGATATTATGATGCCAAAATTGAATGGGGTTATGGCGACTCGCAGTATCCGGGAGTTTTCGAGCGCGCCGATTATTCTGCTGTCAGCCCGGTCGGAAGATGCGGACAAGATTCTGGGTCTGAATGCAGGCGCGGATGATTATATTACAAAACCTTTCAGCCCGCTGGAACTGATTGCCCGGGTGAAATCTCAGCTGCGCAGATACACGCAGCTGGGAACGCTGGCGGAGGCGGATGATCATATTTACCGCACGGGCGGTCTGGAAGTGGATGATGAGAAGAAGGAAGTGCGCATGGAGGGTGAGCTGATTCGCCTGACTCCCATCGAGTACAATATCCTTCTCTTCCTGATCCGGAATGTGGGCAAAGTCTTTTCCATTGAACAGATTTATGAGAATATATGGAATGAACAGGCGGTGGGCGTGGATAACACGGTGGCTGTCCATATCCGTCACATCCGTGAGAAGATTGAAGTGAATCCGAAGGATCCCCAGTATCTGAAGGTAGTCTGGGGCATCGGATACAAGCTGGAGAAACGATAACAAAGAGAGTTCAGTAAGCGAATATAAGCGAATATAAGGGGATTATATGATTTATCTGTTGCTGGCCATTCTTGGCAGCGCATCGATGACAATTATACTGAAGATTTTCCGCGAACAGAAGGGGAATCGTTACGGGATTCTTCTGGGAAATTACCTGACCTGCATTCTGATCTCCTTTCTGATGCTCCCGGACAAGCATCTGGTGGTTGCGGGAAGCCCGGTGACATTATTGTGCGGAACCATCGACGGATTCCTTTTTGTCTCGGGACTGGTCCTGATGCAGAGCAGTGTCCGGGCAAACGGAGCGATCCTGACAGCGACTTTTTCCAAACTCGGTCTGCTGGTGCCGCTGAGTCTTAGCATTCTGCTGATGGGGGAGCGCCCTCAGATGCGGCAGATGCTGGGAATCCTGCTGGTGCTGGGTGCCATTCTCTATATGCAGCTGGAAGGCAAACAGAAAGAAACTGCCGGAGAGGTGCCGGATAAGAGCACTTCTGCCCAGGGGGAGACCGAGAGGGTAAAGCCGGCACCGCTGCTCCTGATTCTGACGATGCTATCCGTGGGGTGCAGTGATTCCATGGCGAAGGTGTTTGAACAGGTGGGGAAAAGAAGCGAAGATGAACTGCTGTTTTTCTATGTGTTTCTGACCGCGGCGGTTCTTACGTTCCTGCTGGTGATCTGGGAGAAGAGGCGGACGGGCAAGAATGTTGTCCCGAAGGAGATGCTGGCCGGCGTGGTGGTAGGGATTCCGAATTACTTTTCCTCCGCCCTGCTGCTGTCGGCGCTGACGCAGCTTCCGGGATTTATCGTATATACAGGGTTCAGCACCGGGACGATTTTACTGGTGACACTGATCAGTGCGGCAGCTTTCCATGAGAGGCTGAAACGAAGACAGATCCTCGGGATGATACTGATCCTGGTGGCTCTGGTCCTCCTGAATCTGTAAACTGCATAATCCTTAATTTTTGTGAGTGAAATACATGTTTGATAAATTATGGAATAATCGGGTGAGACTGACGATCTGGGCGCTGCATTTTCTTTGCTGTGCCCTTTTTATAGGCGGAATCTTTATTTTGTACCGCTATGCCGGGCAGGAGTCCTTTCGTGACGTGCTCCGGAGGGTTCCCTATGAGGATTCCCGGAGTTTTGCGGATCAGATGATGAAGGATATCCTGAACGTGGTGAATCTGGCCAGTCTGTCGGAAAAGTTTGAGACAGAGGGAGCGGTGGATCCGGATAAGACGGTATGCAGCTTCACAGATGAAGAGGGAAATGAACAGTCCTACACGTTGCAGAATGTACTGGATTACGGAAGGAGCATCGGTATCGTGCTGGACTCGGAGCATCGGCTGGTTATTCAGCAAGGGCCTGTGACAGCTCAGGAAGGCGAGGATGCGGCTGCGGTTGGCCTTCCGGGGGAGATGGATGAAGGCACCGTTCTTCTTTCCACCCTGTATCAGCTGGAGGAGTATTATTCTCTGAAGAAGTACCTGCGGGTGAATTCCAAACCGGGAAATTTTCATTATCGCTTTGTCCTTGCGTATGACGGCGGGCTGATTACTTCGGTGAATGACAGCCGTCTGACCATGGAGAGTCTGAATTCCTATGGGAAATTTTACTCCCTGGATAACAAAAAGGATCTGACTGTCTCCAACCTGAAGGCCCGGTATCAGGACCGCATCCGGGAATCCCTTTCGGAATATGCTCCGCTGAAAGAGGGAATCTATGAGATACTGGCTGCGGTGAATACGGACTATAAGGAACCGGATATTTATACCCGGGAAGCTTTTGAGTATCAGAGAATAACCCGGCTTCTCCGGCTGATCTCGTGGATGGGAGCAGCGATGCTGGTTGGAATGCTGGTTACCTTTGGCGTGATTGCCGTGATGGGGTGGAAGGAAATTCATTCCATCGATTCCTGGTATATGGAACTCATGCTGTTTGGCGAGGGGCTGTGCGGGCTGGTGATCCTCTGGAGTTTCAGTGAATGCCGGTACGCATTTTCTGCCCGCTCTTTTATCGATCTGGTCACGGGGGCCATACTGGCCCTGATTGCCTATGTCCCCATGATGGGAGGATGCCTCAGCATTTTCCGGAGGATCTGCCACCGGAAGTTTCTGGAGGGCTTCCTGGTGTGCCGGGCCATCCGAGGGATACGGGAAGGTCTGGAAAATGCCAATGACCGGTGGAAGAGCGGAACCAGAATTCTATCCCTCCTTGCCTATCAGGTAGTGAGTGTACTGCTGGCTATGGGTACCGGAATTACGTTTTATTTTCATCACTGGATTCTGATGGCCATCTTTGCCTTTTTCCTGCTCCTGGTGCAGGTGTGGTATCTGGTGAGTACGGCACGCGGCACAGGACAGCTGAAAACGATTCTGCTCCGGATTGCGGATCTGGCCGACGGAAAAGTGGGGGAAAAGCTGGATCCTTCCACAATGGATGGAGAGATGAAGAGAATCGCCATGACGGTGAATTCGCTGGATGACAGTCTGGAGCTGGCGGTGCAGGAACGAACCCGCAGTGAGCGGATGAAAACCGACTTGATTGCCAATGTCTCCCACGATCTGAGAACACCGCTGACTTCGATTATCAGTTATGTGGACCTGATCCGGCGTGAGAATATCCCCAACCCCAAGGTGCAGGAGTATCTGCGGGTGCTGGATGAGAAGGCGAACCGGATGGTGACCATGGCGGAAGCTCTGATGGATGCCAGCCGGGCCACCTCCGGCAATTTAAAGATCCGCTGGGAGCGGATCGATCTGGTGCAGATGCTCCAGCAGGTTCATGGTGAATTTCAGGAGCGGATGGAGGAGAAACAGCTGGTACCCATTCTGCGGATGGTGGATCCGCCCGCCGTTATTCTGGCGGATGGAAAGATCCTGTGGAGGGTGCTGGATAACCTCTATACCAATGTGTGTAAGTACGCGAAACCGGGAACTCAGGTGCTGATCGAGCTGCAGGAGACGGCGCACAGTCTGATCTATACGATGAAGAATGTGTCCGCGATGCCGCTGAAACTGTCAGCGGATGAACTGATGGAACGATTCATCCGGGGGGATTCCGCCAGGACAACCGAAGGCAGCGGTCTGGGCCTGTCCATTGCCCGAAGCATGACCGAGCAGCTGCATGGCAAATTTGAACTGTTCCCCGACGGCGAAGTCTTCCGGGTGAGACTGGTGTTTTCCAAAGTGGACGTATGACACCATGAGAATAGCGGTCTTGATTTCTCCGGAAAAAACCGTAAAAACATATCTCATATTAATATCAATATGGTTTGACACACCTAACAAGTATAAAAAACCTAGAACAAAACATGCTAAATATATAATATAAATACACCTAATCCCTTGACTTCCAAGGGATTTTATTAGATAATAACTCTATCTAATGTGGACACAGATGTCTGCAAAAGAAGGAGGAAAGACCAATGAAATTATATGAGAACGGCGCTTACCTTATCAATGGCGTTGATCTGGTCGAGGACACTGGAGATGTCAATGCTGCAGTGAAGGCGAAGACTGGCGCAGAGCCTGATAAGGCGGCTGCCAAGAAGGGTACCATGGCTTATGGCATCCTTACAGCCCATAATACTTCCGGTGACAATGAGAACCTGATGATCAAGTTCGACGGTATGCTGTCTCATGATATCACCTATGTTGGTATCATCCAGACTGCCAGAGCTTCGGGCATGACCGAGTTCCCTCTGGATTACGCTCTGACCTGCTGCCACAACTCCCTCTGTGCTGTTGGTGGTACCATCAACGAGGATGACCACGTATTTGGTCTGACAGCTGCTCAGAAATACGGCGGAATGTTTGTTCCCCCTCATCAGGCTGTAATCCATCAGTATGCCCGTGAGGTAATGGCAGGCGGCGGCAAGATGCTGCTTGGTTCCGACTCTCACACCCGTTATGGTGCCCTGGGTACCATGGCTATGGGCGAAGGCGGCGGCGAGCTGGCAAAACAGCTGTGCGGCAGAACCTATGACATCAAGATGCCTCAGGTAGTTGCTGTTTACCTGAAGAATGCACCTCGTCGTGGTGTTGGCCCTCAGGACGTTGCAATCGCTCTGGTTACCGCAGTATTTGATTGCGGCTATGTTAAGAATAAGGTTCTGGAGTTCGTAGGCCCCGGCGTTGCCAATCTGTCTACTGAGTTCCGTATCGGTATCGATGTTATGACCACTGAGACCACATGTCTGTCCTCTATCTGGAAGACCGATGACAAGGTTAAAGAGTGGTATGAGATCCACAAGAGACCGGAAGATTACAAAGAGATCAATCCGGCTCCTGTTGCTTACTATGATGGCGTTGTTGAGATCGACCTGGCTGAGATCAAACCCATGATCGCTATGCCTTTCCATCCCAGCAAGGGCTATGAGATCGACTTCGTAAATGCTAACCTGAAAGACGTTCTGCACGATGTAGAAGAGAGAGCCAAGATTTCCTTCGGCAACAAGATCAACTACTCTCTGCAGGATAAGATCGTTGATGGCAAGCTGTACACTGAGCAGGGCCTGATCGCTGGCTGCGCCGGCGGTACTTTCGAGAATATCTGCGATGCCGCTGATATCCTGAAGGGCACCTACATCGGAAGTGACAAGTTCACTCTAAGTGTATATCCTTCCTCCACTCCGATCTACATGGAACTGATCAAGAATGGCCGTGCAGCTGAGATTCTGCAGACAGGTGCCATCCTGAAGACCGCATTCTGCGGACCTTGCTTCGGTGCTGGCGATACCCCTGCCAACAATGCATTCTCCATCCGTCACGCTACCCGTAACTTCCCGAACCGTGAAGGTTCCAAGGTTCAGAATGGCCAGATCGCATCCGTTGCTCTTATGGATGCCCGTTCCATCGCAGCTACCGCTGCTAACAAGGGCTTCCTGACCTCCGCTGAGACCTTCGAGGGTGAGTACACCAAGCCTAAGTACTACTTCGATGCTGACATCTATGCTCATCGCGTATACAACGGATTTGGCAAACCTCATCCTGAGGTAGAGCTGGTAGAAGGACCCAACATCAAACCTTGGCCTAAGATGACCGCTCTGACCGACGATATCATGCTGAAGGTTGTTTCCGAGATCCATGATCCGGTTACCACCACTGACGAGCTGATTCCTTCCGGTGAGACTTCTTCCTACCGTTCCAACCCTCTGGGCCTGGCTGAGTTCACTCTGAGCCGTAAGGATCCTGCATACGTTGGCAATGCCAAAGCTGTTCAGGCTGTTGAGTATGCCCGTCAGGAAGGCAAGAGCCCTTGCGAGGACGAAGGATTTGCATTCGCTTACAAGGCAATCGCTGAGAAGTTCCCGAACGTTGATCCTATGAAGACCGCTATCGGTTCCACCATCTTCGCTGTGAAGCCCGGCGACGGCTCCGCCCGTGAGCAGGCTGCTTCCTGCCAGAAGGTTCTGGGTGCATGGGCTAACATCGCCAACGAATATGCCACCAAGAGATATCGTTCCAACCTGATCAACTGGGGCATGATGCCTTTCCTGTATGAGGGAAGCGACAAAGAACTGCCTTTCGCTCTGGGCGATTATGTATTTATCCCCGGCGTACGTCAGGCTATCACTGACAAGGCTGAAGTAATCAAGGCTTATGCTATCACCGCTGACGGCGTAAAAGAATTCGACGTTAAGCTTGGTGAGCTGACCGATGCTGAGAGAGATATCATCAAAGCCGGCTGCCTGATCAACTACTACAGAGGTTAATTCTTTTAGAACCTGAATTCAGGCCGCTGTGTAATATCATATTACACAGCGGCCTTTTTCAACAACGGTGATGAGTCAAAAAGAACCGTCCCTTCTGACTCATAGAGGAGGAGAAAAAATGAAAAAGGTTATCGTGGGGCTGTGGGGCCTGTTGTTGGGAGTTATGCTGTTCGCTGCCCCGGTATTTGCCGATGAGATGAATGAAATAAAGCCGGTCGTAATTTCCTACCCCAGTCAGGCGGATGAATATTGGGAAGACAACATCGGAGAGGGATTTCTTATTGGTTCCAGAATAACTCCCATATATAAGATTGAAGTGGAAGAGAGAGGATATCTCATTGCGAGGTGGCCTGTTCCTCATGCATTTTCTCTTCACTTCTACGCAAACGAAACACTGACGAAGAAACTGAGCAGATGGTCCAATTCGATTGGGTATCTGGTGGATCCGGGAACCTATTATGTGCAGCCCAGCCTTTCCACTTCACCGGCGGATAAAGTGGCTTATTTCTATTTCCTGCCGGTAAGTTCGATGCTGGAGATGACTGTCACTGAGAAAAAGACGGACCATGCGGAGATTGCCGTGAAACTGCTGGGCCGGGATATGGATGTAACAAAGATGACCCTCCTGTGTGTGGATGGCAAGCTTCCGCTGGAAAAAATATCCAGATTCTGCCCCGGTGCCGGTCAGGACATCGTGGACGGCAGATATTCTGTCTATAAAAACGGGTATTCCAGCGTGTTCCTCTGGATCGATAACGAGGAGTGGAAGGGCGCTCCCGTCTGCCTTGAGACGGAGATCAGCGGAATAACCAATGCCTTCCGTTATGCCCAGGTGGAGGCGGTAGCTCCGATGGAGTACTGCACCCGGGAACGGAAACCGCTTCCTAAAGTGACGTTGTTTGGTAAAGAACTAAAGAGGACAAAGGATTATACCATCTCCTATGAGAATAATATCGACGTCGGGAAAGCAAAGATCGTGATTCAGGGAATCAATCTGTATTATGGAAAGACAACAAAGACCTTCAAGATCCTTCCGAATCCGACGCGTATTACTTTCATAACGTCGCCTAAGACAAAGAAAATCCAGGTTCGCTGGCAGACCTATGAGAAGCAGATTGCCGGATATCAGATCCAGTACAGCACAAAGAAGAATTTCAAGTCCGGAAATAAGACGAAAACGATCCGTTCCGCATCCACCGGCAGCTGTACTATATCGAAGCTGAAGGCAAACAAAAAATATTATGTACGTATTCGCACCTTCCAGAAGGTAGGTGCCAAGGCCTGGTTCTCCACCTGGAGTGCAGTGAGGGAAATTGTGACGAAATGAAACAATATATGAAAATGATCATTCTGACGTCCGTGATTTTGCTGGCTGCAGGGGCTGGCGATCCACGGGGAATACAGGCAGCAGACAAAAGGCTGCTGCCTGCAAATGCGCTGTATGCGGAAACCGAGTATGAGGAGAAGGATCTTTCCGGAGGGAAGGATTCGGAAGAAGCATCGGTGTCAGAGAAGAAACTCCGCGGATGGGTTACGGAGAAGAACAAGACTTACTATTACGTAAATGGGGAACCGGTCTCCGGCTGGAGGAGAATCCAGAAAAAATGGTATTATTTTGACGAGGAGACGAAGGTTCTTCAGAAAAAGAAGATCACCGGAAATGACGAAGGCGGTTATTTCTATGTGGATGAAGCGGGAATCCGGGTGACGGATGAAGTCGTGCAGATGGCGGTGGAGGTGGCCCGCGCCAATACCAGCGCGGACATGACCAAACGGCAGAAACTCTACGCCTGCTATGAATATTTTGTCAAAAAGTGCCGGTATCGCAGCTACCATGACAAGGAATCTGCTGCCAAAATGCCCACCTTTGCCAAAGATATGTTCAAAAACCATCAGGGAAACTGCTACCGGGGGGCGGCCGCATTGGCTTATTGCGCCAAGGTTCTGGGATTTGAAACCCGGGTAGCCCTCGGGGGCGTAACCAGACGCGCCGTGGGAAGGCTGTACGACCACGGATGGATGGAACAGAAGGGTTCCGGCGACTTATGGTACATGTATGATATCAGCATGGGACGGCGAACCACCAGAAAACTCCATCACATTCTGCAGAAAAAATATCCCTACCGGCTGCGGAGGGACAAGGCCTACACCCTGCTGATAACTGACGGGAAAGTCCGCTGGGAACAGCTGCCCTGACACGACAGTCTGTGTTGCCTGCTTTTAAAAATGAGAGGGTAATTCACTATGAAGAAGAAAATGGGATTGGCTAAATGCCTGACACTGTTGGTAATGACAGGAGCTGCCATGCTTTTTTCGATGAAGGTACAGGCAGAAGTAACTTATGTTCCGACATCCTATAAAGCATATGATGTAAACAGTAAGAATAAATGGAATAAGACTCCCTATGAGGAGTATAGTCTCACTCTGACAAAATTTGGCGAGCCTAAGAAAAAAGTCATCATAACCCGGATGGACGGTGATGAGGGAGTTGTTGAAGAGAAAGAGACGATTACCTATACCTACAATAAAAAGCAGCAGCTTACACGCGAGAAACATGTGATCGGGGAGACTGTAATCAACATAGAATATAAGTACAACAAAAAAGGACAGTTGTCGAAAGTGATCTCCGATGATATTGATTCGGTAGAAGTCTACAGATATAACAGTAAGGGTCAGCTGACAAGAAGAACCATGACATTTCCTTACGGTGACGATGTGGCTGTCATAGCCTACATCTATACCTATACGAAAACAGGCCTGCTGAGCAAACTGACGATGAAGGAAACCTCCGACGGAACAACCATGATCCACTATACGATGAAATACACCTATGATAAGAAAAAAAGGCTGAGAAAGCAGGTCGAAGAGCGGGATTTCTATAGGAATACCACTTACTACAACACCCTGGGACTGATCACAAAAGAGGTAACCGCCGATCTCATGGATGGCGAAGTGGTCGATGAGAGAACTTCCATTCACACCCATACACTTTATAAAAAGAAATACGATAAAATGGATGTGGTGACAGACCCGGACGGAAAGAAACTCCGCAAAGAAATTTACAGCGGCTTCGTCAAAGTCACCCGATGAGTCAGGAGGGACGGTTCTTTTTGACTCATTGCATGCAAGGGGACAGGGGACGGTTCTGTGTCTCCCATTTGGGAGACACAGAACCGTCCCCTGTCCCCTTACAAAATTAAAAGAAAAATAGATTGACACAGCATGATTTGCGTGATAAAATTACATCAAATTAAACCGTTGAAGCGGAGATAACGGCAATGATGCCTCTACAGAGAGCCTGGGATGATGAGAGCCGGGTGAGAAACAAGTTGTCAAATGGACCGCTGAGGGCGCAGTCAAATGGGACTCCCAGAGTATTCTGCGACGCTTGGGCAGGCGTTATTTGCCGGGGATATGCTGGTATCCTGCTAAGTGCACGGGTCATGCCGTGAATCAAGGTGGCACCGCGGATTGTGTAATGTGAATTCGTCCTTGACAGAAGTATATTCTGTCAGGGACTTTTTTTATCTCGTAAGCAAATAAATATTTATGTGAGTCAAAAGGAACCGTCCCTTTTGACTCATAAGGAAACGGAGGGGGAGAGATATGCAGTTTATGCCGAAGCTGGAAGAGGTGCGGGAGATTGCAGCCTCAGGGGAATATAATGTGATTCCCGTCAGTTGTGAAATGCTTTCGGATTTTACCACGCCGATTGAGACGATGCGGGTGATCGCGAAAACTACGGATGGGGAAGTGATGGCTGTACAGCACAGAGAATATCCGATCTTCGGGATGCAGTTCCATCCAGAGTCCATCCTGACGCCGGACGGAAAGAAAATGATAGAAAATTTCATACACATTCAGTGAAAAATGATACAGAGGGACGTCGGGCTTGCGGAACAGAGTTGTTCCGGGAAAGAGACGTCCCGGGAAAGGGGAAAAATATGATTAAAGAAGCGATTGTGAAAATTGTAAACAAAGGTGATCTGAGTTACGAGGAAGCCTATGCCGTCATGAATGAGATCATGAGTGGGGAGACGACACCGACGCAGAACGCGGCCTTCCTGGCGGCACTGTCCACCAAGAGTGCCCGGGCGGAGACCACGGAGGAAATCGCAGGTTGTGCAGCGGCCATGAGGGACCATGCCACGACGGTGGAGACCGGGATGGAGCTTTTTGAGATCGTGGGAACCGGCGGGGACAACGCCCACAGTTTTAATATTTCCACCACATCGGCACTGGTAGCTGCTGCGGCAGGAATGAAAGTGGCGAAGCACGGAAACCGGGCGGCATCGTCCCAGTGTGGAACGGCGGATTGTCTGGAAGCCCTGGGGGTGAATATTCAGCAGAGTCCGGACCGCTGCCGTGAGCTTCTCCGGGAGGTGGGCATGTGCTTCTTCTTTGCCCAGAAATATCACACTTCGATGAAATATGTGGGCTCCATCCGGAAGGAACTGGGCTTCCGCACGGTATTTAACATTTTGGGACCGCTGACGAATCCCGGCAAACCCTGCATGCAGCTGCTGGGGGTATACGATGATTATCTGGTGGAACCCCTGGCCAGGGTACTGGTGAGCCTGGGAATCCGGCGCGGCATGGTGGTATACGGCCAGGACAAACTGGATGAAATATCCGCCAGCGCCCCCACCACCGTCTGTGAGATTCAGGACGGATGGTACCGCTCCTATGTGATCACGCCGGAGGATTTTGGCTTTGAGAGATGCCGGAAGGAAGACCTGGTCGGAGGAACTCCGGCGGAGAATGCCGCAATTACCCGGGGAATCCTGAAGGGTGAAAAAGGCCCTAAGAGAACCGCGGTACTGATGAACGCCGGCGCTGCTCTTTATATCGGCGGGAAGGCCGGAAGCATGCAGGAGGGTATCGACCTGGCAGCGGAAATTCTGGATTCCGGGAAAGCCATCGAGGTCCTGGATAAGATGATAGAAGTAAGCAACCGGCCGGAATAACCGGAAATATCCGATGAAATAACCGGATTACAGGGAAGTGCGGATGACAGGGAAATGCGGATGACAGGGAAATGCGGATGACAGGGAAATGCGGATCACAGGGAAGCGCGGATCACGGAAATAGCCGGAGGGTCCGGATGACCGGAATATTAAGAAACGAGGGATTCTTTTGAGTACGATTTTGGATCAGCTGGCGGAGCACGCCAGGGAGCGGGTAGTAGAGGCCGGAAAGACGGTATCTCTTTCAGAGATACGGGAGAGGGCAGAGCGGCTGGCAGCTGGGGGAAATGCTCCCCTTGGACCTGCCCCCTTTGCTTTCGAAAAGGCAATACAGAAAAAGAGGAAAGTGTCTGCATCGGCACAGACGCCGGGAGTGCAGACGCCGGGAGTGCAGACGCTGGGAGTGCAGACACCGGGAGTGCAGACGCCGGGAGTGCAGACGCCGGGAGTGCAGACACCGGGAGTGCAGACGCCGGGAACCGGGGAGATTGCTTTTATCTGTGAGTGTAAGAAGGCGTCTCCCTCCAAAGGTGTGATCGCAGAGGAATTCCCTTACCTTGCGATTGCCCGGGAGTATGAAGCGGCCGGGGCGGACTGTATTTCCGTTCTCACCGAACCGAAATGGTTTCTCGGGCGGAATGAATACCTGCAGGAAATTGCGGGGAAGGTCTCGATTCCCTGTCTGCGGAAGGATTTTACCGTGGACGAATATATGATTTATGAGGCAAAGACTCTGGGAGCCTCCGCGGTTCTTCTGATCTGTTCCATCCTGGAGGAGGCAAGGATCCGGGAATATATTGCGATCTGTGACAGCCTGGGGCTCTCCGCCCTGGTGGAGGCCCATGACGAGGCAGAAGTACAGATGGCGGTGAAAGCCGGAGCCCGGATGATCGGGGTAAATAACCGAAATCTGAAGGATTTTACGGTGGACACGGACAACAGCCGGCGCCTGCGCCGATTAATCCCGGAAAATGTATTGTTTGTCTCGGAAAGTGGTATAAAATCCGCAGCCGATGTGGAAGCGATCCGGGCCATCGGAGCAGATGCCGTGCTGGTGGGCGAAACCCTGATGCGGGCGGCCGATAAAAAGAAAATGCTGGAAGAACTCAGCAGAAAACACGGCTGTCCGGAAAGATGCATTATGTGAGGCAATGAAAGAAATCCTGAAATGGTAAGAGAGGAAACGCAGATGACCCTGGTTAAAATATGCGGATTGTCCAGAGTCGAAGACATTGAGGCTGCCAACGTCTGCCGGCCGGATTACATCGGCTTTGTATTTGCTGAGAAAAGCCGGCGTTTTGTAACACCCGACCAGGCGGCTCGGCTGAAACGTCATCTGAACCCGGGCATTCGGTCTGTGGGAGTTTTTGTAGACGAAGAGGTAGAAAAGGTCGCCGGACTGCTTCGGCAGGGCGTGATCGATCTGGCTCAGCTGCACGGCCATGAGAATGAATTCTATATCCGGAAGTTGAAAAAACTCACCGGGGACAGCCCGTTGATCCAGGCTTTACGGATACGGACTCCGGATGACGTGCGCAGAGCGGAGGAAAGTACCGCAGATCTCATTTTGCTGGATGCAGGAGCCGGAACGGGAACAACCTTTGACTGGAGCCTGATCCTGGATGTGAAACGGCCGTATTTTCTGGCCGGTGGCCTGGATCCTGAGAATGTGGCGAGGGCCATCGGCGAACTGCATCCCGCCGGTGTCGACGTCAGCTCCGGAGTAGAAACCGAAGGCTGTAAAGACAAAGAAAAAATGACAGCCTTTATGGCAGCCGTACGCAGGACCGACAGGTAACAAACAAAAGAATAGAGGTGGAAAACATGACAAATCCCCATGGACGCTTTGGGATTCACGGCGGACAGTACATTCCTGAGACATTGATGAATGCCGTGATTGAACTGGAAGAAGCATATAATCATTATAAAGAAGACAAAGAATTCAACCGGGAACTGACGGAATTACTGAATGAATATGCCGGCCGTCCGTCGCGGCTGTATTATGCGGAGAAGATGACAAAGGATCTGGGAGGGGCGAAGATCTACCTGAAAAGAGAAGATCTGAACCATACCGGCGCCCACAAGATCAATAATGTGCTGGGGCAGGCGCTGCTGGCGAAGAAAATGGGAAAAACCCGGCTGATTGCGGAGACGGGGGCCGGCCAGCATGGTGTGGCGACAGCCACAGCCGCGGCTCTCATGAACATGGAGTGTGTGGTGTTCATGGGGGAGGAGGATACCATCCGACAGGCTCTGAATGTATACCGGATGCGGCTGCTGGGGGCGGAAGTCATTCCCGTAAAGACCGGTACGGCGACGCTGAAGGATGCGGTTTCCGAGGCCATGAGAGAGTGGACCTCCCGGATTCAGGACACCCATTACTGCCTGGGGTCGGTGATGGGGCCCCATCCCTTCCCCACGATCGTGAG